>JBAVPS010000464.1:0-5364 GCA_049693315.1 Rhizomicrobium sp.
ATGCCGGCGAAGATGTCGAAGGGCTGGCCGGGGCCGGTGTGCCGGTGTTTTCCTTTGCGCAGGATGCCAGCCGCTATTTTGATTATCACCACACGGCGGATGACACCCCGGCGATCATTGACCGCGAGCAGATGAAACAGAATGTCGCCGCCTGGGCGGTGCTCTGTTATCTTATCGCCGACAGTGATGTGGATTTGCGGACGAAAAAATAATTCACGCGCCTTGCAAAGACAAAAAGACCGGCGGTAATCGTCGGTCTTTTTGTCTTTGCCGATCAGCTCGGGTTTTCCAGACTGAAGGTTTCGCTTTCCTTGTCATAGGAAAATAGCTCGGCGTAACGTGACCAGCTGATGACGGCATGCAGGGTTTCTTCTGCCCGGTCCTCCGTCATGAAATCTTCCAGTTCCTCGATGAAGCGGCGGCGTGGGGCGGTATGCCCGGCGCGTTCATCGAGCACGCGGCGGATGTGGGCTGCCAGCGGCACATAGCCCATCAGCGCGCGATAGAAGATTGCCTTGCGGTCGTTGGTGTCGGATTCGGCAAAGCGCTTGCCCACCGGCGTCAGTGTCAGATCGCCGTTGCCCAGATCGCCCAGGCGTAAAATTTGCAACGCCTCGGCCACCGGGAACAATTCATCAGCCTCAAACTGCAGGTCCGATGCGATGTCGGGCAGGTCAGCCCGCCCGTTATAGGGGGCGGCGGCCAGCGCCTCGATCAGACCGGAAATCACGCTCGAGGAAACATGGGTCAGAAGCGTGCCGATGGTGCCAGCGGTCCGCTCGGCCCGCGCCAGTCGTTCAATCCGTCGCGCAGTCATCTCGACATAAATGCGGTCAACGAAATCCTCGAACGCCGGGTCGGTGCGCTCGCGCGGGCGTGGCAGATCGATCTTGATTTCGGTGATGATGCGCCCCGGATTGGTCGAGAAGATCAGCACACGGTCGCACATCTGCACCGCTTCTTCGATATTGTGGGTGACCAGCAGCACGCCCTTGATTGGCAGCTTTTTCTCGCTCCACAGCTCAAGAAAATCGGTACGCAGGTTTTCCGCTGTCAGCACGTCCAGCGCCGAGAACGGCTCGTCCATCATCAGGATGTTGGGGTTGACCACCAGCGCACGGGCAAAGCCGACGCGCTGGCGCATGCCACCGGACAGCTCGCGCGGAAAGGCGTTTTCGTAACCGTCCAGACCGATCAGATCGATGGCGGCAATGGCACGTGAACGGGATTCCTTGGGCTCGACACCCTGCGCTTCCAGACCAAGCTGCACATTCTCCAGCACGGTCAGCCATGGAAACAACGCAAAGCTCTGGAACACCATGGCAATGCCTTTGGCCGGTCCGTCAATCGGCTTGCCAAGATAGCTCAGCGTGCCGCCTTGCGGATTGGCCAGACCGGAAATCAGCCGGAGCAGGGTCGACTTGCCCGAGCCCGAGCGGCCGAGCAGCCCGACGATCTCGCCTTCGCGTAAGGTGAGGTTGACGCCATCCAGTACCAGCAGTTCGTCGCCGCTGGTGCGGGGAAACGAACGGCGGACATTTTCGACTTGGAGCAGGGTGGTTTCGGCCATATGTGCGTCCTCACGTCAGTCGATATTTGCGTTCGGCGTACCAGTAAAGCGGCCGCCAGAACAGTTTATTCGCGACCACCACAAAGCCGCCCATCATGATGATGCCCAGCACAATGCGGTGGAAATCGCCGGCGGTGGTCGCGTCGGCGATGTAGGCCCCCAGACCATAGGCATGCAGGTTCTTGCCACCCCAGCTGGCGACCTCGGCCACGATGGCGGCATTCCACGAGCCGCCCGACGCCGTGATCGCCCCGGTGACATAATAAGGGAATACGGCGGGTAATCCGACCGAACGCCACCATAACCAGCCCTTGAGCTGCATGTTGGTCGAGGCATCGCGTAAGTCGCGCGGCAGGGCCGAAGCCCCGGCGATGACATTGAACAGAATGTACCACTGGGTGCCCAGCACCATCAGCGGCGAGAGCCAGATGTCAGGATTAAGGTTCCAGTAGACAATGCCCCAGACCGCCAGCGGGAACACGATATTGGCCGGGAAGGCGGCCAGAAACTGCGCCACCGGCTGGATAATGCGGGTCAGCCGCGGGCGCAGGCCGACATAGATGCCGATCGGGGTCCAGATCAGGCTGGCAATGCCGATAAGCAGAACCACGCGGGCCATGGTGGCAATACCGCGCAAGAAGGTATCGAGCACATCGTGCCAGCCGATGGTGCTGGCCAGAAAATGCCCGACACGCCACAAGGCCAGCACCGCCAGTGCCGCCATAATGACGTACCAGACCCAATCGGTAACCCGGGTCGGCAACACTTCGGCCTTGAAGGCACCCTTGGGGGCGGGTAGCCGATAGCTCCAGCGCATCAGGCGGGTGAAGGGGGTTCCGACGGCCTCAAACAGGCGGGCGCGGCGATACATGCGCAGGGCCCAGGATTCGGCGGCCTCGTCCCCCGGTTCCGAGTCAATGCGGAAGCGGTCAGACCACACCACCAGCGGGCGGAACAACAGCTGGTCGAAAATCACGATCACCACCAGCATGGCTATAATGGCCCAGCCAATGGCGGTCAGGTTGCGGGTGGCAATTGCCGCCGCGATATAGGAACCAATGCCGGGCAGGGCAATTTCGGTATGACCGACGCTGATCGCCTCGGCCGCGACGACGAAGAACCAGCCGCCCGACATCGACATCATCATGTTCCATACCAGCGCGGGCATGGCATAGGGAGCTTCAATCCGCCAGAACCGGGTCCAGGCCGACAGGCCGAACATTTTGCCAGCTTCTTCCAGCTCGCCGGGGACCGTGCGCAAGGACTGATAAAAGCTGAAGGCCATATTCCAGGCCTGACTGGTAAAAATGGCGAAGATGGCTGCAAATTCCGCCCCCAGCACCTTGCCTGGTGCCAGTGACAGGAAAAAAATCACTGTCACCGAAATAAACCCCAGACTCGGCACCGACTGCAGAATGTCGAGAATGGGGACAAGCAAGGTGCCGGCGCGACCCGAATTGGCCGCCCAGGTGGCATAGGTGAAGGTAAAGATCAGCGAGCAGCCCATGGCCACCAGCATGCGCAGGGCTGTGCGCAGGGCGTAACCGGGCAGCGCCCAGGGCGACAGCCGGATCGGGTGTTGGTTCAGGCCCGCCAGAGGCTGGATCATGTCGTGACTGGCGTTGGAAATCAGGATAATGGCACCAAAGACTAACGCGGCGGCCAGAAGGTCCCAGGGACTGGGCACCAGCCGTCGGGTTTCGACCGAGATGGGCGGCAGAATCTTCATCGCCTGATGTCTCCGGTACTAAAAAGTCTGTATTTAATGTGTGCACGCATAAATTGTGCTCATCCACTGGTACAAGAACACGCGTCGTGCGGCGGATAAAGCACAATTGCGTGACGGTCACACACCGTTTGCGTTAAACAATTGTCAGATGGTCGAAGACCCCAAAAAAACGCCTTTTTTTTGACCGGGCTGGCGTGACAGTATGCTTGCGTGGCTTGCCCATTCCAGCGTAAAACTCCCCGGCATGGTCGCACGGGCGCATCGGCCTTGAGACCAGAGGGCAAATCGTTTCGGTTTAATGTTTTTGACTACCGGCGGACGGAACGGCGATCCGGCAATGAAGACAGGCGCAATCCATACAGGCAAAACGGGCAGCTGGGCTGCCGGTAACGCCATGGCTGCGGCTGCTTTGCTCCGTCCTTCCCTCGGTTTGCCGCTTGCGGCACTTCTCCTGCTTATCAGCCCCTAGGCATCGACGGGGGCCGGATCGATCCGGCACCGGGTGTTTAGGGGGATAATGAAAAGGAGACCTGCAAGAGCCGATATTTTGCGGCGAACGGAAGGAATTGTGCCATGAGTGTGAACACAGAAGATAAACAGCGCGTTCGGATTTTCGATACCACCTTAAGGGATGGCGAACAGTCCCCCGGCGCAGCAATGACCTTTGATCAGAAGATTGAGGTTGCCGAATTTCTCGATGCCATGGGCGTCGATATTATTGAAGCGGGCTTTCCGATTGCCTCGGTCGGTGACTTCGATGCGGTGTCCGAAATTGCCCGTCGTGTCAAGCGGGCCTCGGTCTGCGGTCTGGCGCGTGCCGGTTTCAAGGACATCGATCGCGCTGGCGAGGCGGTAAAGCATGCCCATCGCCCGCGCATTCACACCTTCATTTCCACCAGTCCGGTCCATATGAAGCACAAGCTGAATATGGGCGAGAATGCCGTGCTCGACGCCGTTGGGGCCTCGGTTTCCCGCGCCCGCACGCTGGTCGAGGATGTGCAGTGGAGCGCCGAAGACGCCACCCGGACCGAGCATGATTTTCTCTGCCGCTGTGTCGAGCTGGCGATTCGCTCCGGCGCGACCACGATCAATATTCCCGATACCGTGGGCTATGCCACGCCGCAGGAATTTTTCGAGCTCATCCAGATGCTGATGAACCGCGTGCCCAATATCGACCAGGCGGTTATCGCCACCCATTGCCATAACGATCTGGGCATGGCGGTGGCCAATTCGCTGTCGGGCGTGCTGGCCGGGGCCCGTCAAATCGAATGCACCGTTAACGGTATCGGTGAACGGGCTGGCAATGCCGCTCTGGAAGAGGTGGTGATGGCTATGCGGGTGCGTAAAGACCGCCTGCCGTTCACCAACGGCATCGATACCGCGTTGTTGTCGCGCGCCTCGAAGCTGGTCTCGAACGTCACCTCGTTCCCGGTGCAGTACAATAAGGCCATCGTCGGCAAGAACGCCTTCAGCCATGAATCGGGCATCCATCAGGATGGCATGCTGAAGAATGTTGAAACCTACGAGATCATGCGCCCCGAGGATGTCGGGGTGAAGGAAACCTCGCTGGTGCTGGGCAAGTTGTCGGGGCGCCACGCTTTCCGCAACAAGCTGGAATCGCTGGGTTACACCCTGTCTGATGCCGCGCTGGACGAGGTTTTTAAGCGTTTCAAAGCCTTGGCTGACCGCAAGAAAACCGTTTTTGATGACGATATTGTCGCTCTGGTTGATGACGGAATCGCCCGTCCGGCCGGGGAAATCGCTGTGACTGCCTTGCGTGTGGTGGCAGGGACCGGTATTCAGGCGTCGGCCGATCTGACGCTGACGGTTGCTGGTGCTGAACGGCACGGACAAACCCTGGGCAATGGACCGGTCGATGCGATTTTCAACGCGATCCGCGAGTTGTATCCGCATCCGGCGAAACTGACACTGTTCGATGTTTCCGCGGTGACCGAGGGAACGGATGCTCAGGCAGAGGTGGCGGTGAAGCTGGAAGAGGATGGCCGTACGGTCGTGGGCAAAGGGGCCGATACCGATACGCTGGTTGCAGCAGCCTATGCTTATG
>JBAVPS010000465.1:0-2439 GCA_049693315.1 Rhizomicrobium sp.
TAGGTAAAGGTGCCCGTCGCACTTAATGTCGAAATATAAAATCGAACCAGAACGTCGACGTCTCCCGGCTCGTTCACAAGGCCAATAAGATAATAGACAGGCACCGATACGACGGTTACCTGCAATGGATCAACAATCAACGTTTGGTTATCGCGCGCTGGGATCGGTGTTGCTACGGATCGCACTCGCGGCGTTATTGGGCTGAAAATGCTATGGTTGTTGGACGGAGTAATGTCATAAATTATCGCCGAAAAACCGGAATTGATCGCTTGATCGTTGCCCTGCCAGCGTATGACGCTATCTGCTTGGGCCAATAGTTGCAGGTGAGACGATGCTTGGCTGGCCGGATCGGATAGCGCTGCCGCTTCGGTGATCATAAAAACATCCCCCACATCAATGATGACCGGCCGCCGGGGATTCGTGCTGTGTCGCGTGTATTTGTTTGAAATCGCGCTGCCGTCAATTATGACATGGATATTTATAATAGACATCGCATTTCTTCCATTATTTGTACAAGGAATCTGTCTGCATCTGCCGAAGCGATACACGTCGGCAGAGGCAGACAAATGGCCGATTAAGAAACGAGATGAACCGTAATCGATGGATCCCAATATAAATAACCGAGGATCTTCAATTTGCTGTCTACGATTTGCGTCAGATAAAAATAGACATAGTAGTTCTCAGTCAGCGTCTTTTGGGTGCTGCTTTCAGTAATACCTGCCTCTAGGTAATAGAGTGGGATAGTTGTTGGCTTGGGTTTCAGCGGATTGACAATGAGTGTCGTGGGATCTTTTTCGGGTATTGGCAACGTCGCGTTTGCCACGTGCGGTACAGGTTCGGGGGTAACGACATCCCCCTTCCAGTACGGCAATTTATAAACGACAACGGCATTGCTCAAATTGTCTGATAGCGTCTGGGCGTTCCAGCGAACGATATCACCGGGTTGCGCCTTGATAGCGAGATCCGCCGTAGCATTTGTTTTCGCGTCTTCCAAAAAACGTGGCTCGGTGATCATATAAACGCCGTTGTGGCTGATCCCGGTAGGCTTAGTCGGATCTTGGCTTAAGGTTTTGTAGGTGCTCACCAAGTAGTTGAAGTCAAAAACCATCGAAATATTAATAAAATCACTCATCGTGGATGTCTCCTTCCGTATCCATGCGTGACTTGTTAGGATTAAAACAACTATAAGGATACCTGTAGCTGTAAAACTACTATAGAGTGCATTTTTGGATATAACAAACTGAAAGCTGCCCCGCTCAGCAACTTCACCGTTTCAGATTATATTCCTATTTTGTATGTGTTCGACTCCCCCCCCCCCCCCACAAAGTAACTCTGTTCTGTAATCAACGCGTCGAACAATCCATGATCTTGGTGTCGAAAGCCGAACCGATCAGAAGATGCCCGTTAGCAGAAGCTCCAACCGAGGAACCGCTGATATGCGCCCCGCTGTCGGCAAAAATCTGCTCGAACGCGGTGGGCAGACCATCCTGCAGGCTGACGCGATAGACCACCGAAGGCGCGACCTTGGCCGGGTCATGGCGGTAATCCGACAGCGCATAGGCTTTGGGCGTACCACTGACCCACAGTGCCCCGTCATCGCCCAGACGCAGATTGTCGAGGTTGGCCGGAATCGCCAGCTCGCCAACATTCTTTAAGCGCCCGAGGAATGGATCGCGTTCGAACGCCACAATCCGGCGGGCGAATTTTTCGGCGATATAAACAAAGCGACCATCTGCCGACACCACGATACCGTTGGGGAAGTTGAGCCGGTTGGCCGCCACCGCAAATTTGGTGCTGTCGAAATAGAGCGCATCAGCCCGCGGCAGAGACAAATTATCATCCATCCAGCGCCCGGCATCGCTGCTGACGGTGTGATCGTTGACGACATAGAAGCGCGCTTCGTCCACGGCGGCGATAGCGTTGGGGCTTTTGAGCAGATCGCTGCCGATGAAGCCGGTTTCGTTCAGCTGCACTTTGCCATCCGCGATGGTCACGCCAAAGGTGACGACGGCATTTTGCGCCTTATACGGATGATTGATGACATAAAGCGTCAGCTTGCCATCAGCGCCGCGATACAGGCTGATGCCGTGGGGGTGGAAATTGGCTGGCGTACCGCTGAGTTTGACCGGCCGGGCCCCCGCCACACCATAGGCATAGGCATAAAGCCCGTCAGCCTTGGATGGCTTGCCATTTTTCAGTGCACGCCGGTCAGTGGCAGACAGAATCGCCATTTTGCTCACCGGATCGAGCGCAATATCTTCCGGCCCGGCCGGGCTTGCCACCACGCGGCACTGACCGGCAAAACCTGATTCAACCGAATTGAACACGCCATGCGCCAAAAGACTGTGGAAAACAGCCCCGGCAGCCAGAATCGCGACAAGGGCCGCCCCGGTCAGCGCCATACGGTGCCACGGCGCGGGTTTCGATGGAATCATAGAC
>JBAVPS010000466.1:0-2806 GCA_049693315.1 Rhizomicrobium sp.
GGGCAAGGCCGAACAAAAACCACAGCGCCAGATTAAACGCCGCAAACAGCCCGGTGACGACATAGAGGCTGAAGCCCCAGCGGGTCAGCAGATGATCGCTCCATTCGCCATAGCGGTAACTGCGGCAGGCTTCATCGTGGCAGCCCTGAAATACATCCCTGATGAAACCGCCCGGCACCAGATTGTGCCACGCCGCCGTGGCGGCAAAGCCGAGATTGTCCGGTGCGAAGTCCTGCCAGAACGGTAGTGCGGCGCAGCATGTCACCGCCGTGGCGATCAGGAACGAAACCAACAGCCAAGCCAACGGTCTGCCGATACTTTCTCCGTAGTCGGAGAATAATCCGTATGCACCGGCCGCGAATTTTTCGGTCCAGCGAATATCGCTGCGGCGCATGCGGGCCTTCAGTTCGAGCTTATAGAAGAAATGCTCCGCCGTGCGGGCCTCATGCCCCTGCTGAATTTTCTTCAGGCGGCAGAAGGCTTTTTCGTATTCTTTAAAATCCTCATATTCGATTTCTTGTTCCTTTGTATTGTTAGGATGAACATTATCCACATCATTAGAAACGCTGGCATTGGGTTCTTTTGGAAGCGGCCAGTTTTTATCCTTAAATGTGAAATACGTTTCTTCTGGAAGTCCTGCATCATAAAATTTTGCAACGCCTTTAAATATCGCTTTCTGAAAATCGGTTTTACCTATGAAGCAAAGGCCGGAAAAATCGGTACTTGCGCAGAATGTGGTGCTAGCGAAAGATATTCTTTCAAAAACGCTATTGTTACGGGTTGCAAAACTAACTGCACTACAAAATTTGGCATGAGCAAAATTCGTACCGATGCCAAACTGTGCTTGAGATAGTGAAAGTACCGGTTCAGTTATATGGCGTCCTTGGAATATGGCACCTTGAAAATTGGTGTGATCACCAAACCATACATCGCCAAAAGACGTGTCGAAACCGAAATTCGTATGAGAAAAATCTGCGCAGCTAGCGAAGCTGGCACCATCAATGTCGAGATATTTCTCAAAATTTATACAGGCTAAATTTACATTATGTCCGAAAAGGGCATCTCTGAATTGGGTGTATAGAGGTGTTCCATTCTCCGTCGTGAGAGACATTAGTGACGGAACAACAATTCCATTTAGTGGCGCATTCCTAATCCTGTTCGGTATACCTAAAAGAATATCTTCACCCAGTGCCATGCGTTCTATTAGTCCGGCTTTGAACGCGGCTTCATCAGATTTCGTCCATAAACCTGCATTATAATACATCATATGCTTCGGGCTTAAGTTGCCGTCGAGATCATAAAGCGGCAGATGATAGGGCGTCCATTTTTTACCGGCGAATTCCGTCAGCCAGCGGTCGCCTTTTTGGGGATCATGCCAGTACTCCCATTCGCTGATCTGGCCCGTTTTGTCGGGGCGGGGATCGTCGAACAGGACCGTCCTTGAAAAGGCTTCGCCGTAATAATCCGCATACGTATCAAAATCCGGATGTGGGCATGGCTTAATTAAAAGGCTGTCCCAGTCCCAGCCCTGCTTCCACCAGCGTTCAACACGCGCTTTCGGCCAATAATATTTTTCTAAATCCCAGTCCGTCATCGCAGCCCCCTCGCCTTATGCAAAAGCCTAGGCCGCGGCGTGATGCGCAGCAAGGAAATTGGGAAGGTTGCCTCCCCCCTCACCATGGCTGGCCACCGAGCCAGCCATCCAGAAATGGCAAAAGATAAGATTGGATGGCCGGGGCTCCCTCGACGGGCTCGGGATGAGGGCCCGGCCAAGGTGACTGGGTGGCCGGGGCTGCCTTGGGTGGCCTCGCCCTTCGACTTAGCTCAGGGCGAGGGCTCGGGATGCGTGCACGGCCACGATGAATGGGTTGTGGTGACGGAATCTGCCTCATCCTGAGCCTGCCCGAAGGATGGGGGTTCATGATTGCCCTGCCATGGTGAGATGGTGGCACGTTCCCCATCACACACAAACCTGTCATCACCTTACGAAGCGCGTGCGAGAGCTAAGCGCGAAGGGAAGGGGATCCAGTAGCTTGCCGCCACACCGCCGTGAACAGGTTCGCAGTGCGCATTCTGTCAGGGCGCAAACGTGTCTGCACCTGGTTTCCCTTCCCGCGAACCGATTGCGGTGCAATCCGTTCGCGCCGGGAATGACAAGTTGCATGTGTTCATTGTGTCCCACTTCTCCAGCCCCGTTTACGGGGTGTGGCGCAACGAACGTGCATGCCGAAGGCATGACGGTGGGGGCGATGTCTTGTTTCGAAAGTCCCCCTACCCGTCTGCCGTGCTGGCGCACGGCATCCACCTTCCCCGCTGGGCGGGGCAGGAAAAGTGTCCATCCTTCGGGTAAGCTCAGGATGAGGTGACACTGGACGGGGCGGCACAGGATGGAGCAAGCGTCAGAGCGCTAAAAGCTGTTCAGCTCCGCGTCGACACAGCCGTCTTTACGAAACGGTTGCTGGCGGGTTGGGCCCGCAACGCTGCAACGCATGTTTGTCCGGCTATTGGACCGGTAACAGTATGATGTCAGATTTAAGTTTTTCCTGAATAAACCGTACCAGCGCGCCGTGGTGATCCGCACCGGTCAGCACCACAATACGTTTACCCGGATGCTTCTGGATGAACGCCACAACATTGGCACCAATGTGCCGGTCACGTTCGTCGTAGAAGTCCGTCACCCGCTGATATCGGGTGCCTTTTGTCAGGCTGGATCTTTGCATATGCATAAGATCTACGGCATCGTCATATAATGCACCGCTCATAATCGCAGGTGTGGCGATTTTTACAACATCACGCTGAATTTCCC
>JBAVPS010000467.1:0-3819 GCA_049693315.1 Rhizomicrobium sp.
GCTGAGGCCATAGCCATAGGCAAACAGCGGGTAATAGGGTTCGGTCCCGATATTGAGCAGCGTCTGTTCCGGCGAACGCGGCCACGAGAAGGACAAGCGGCCCTTAAAATCATAGGCTGGCGTACCATCGGCCTTGGCAAACAGCACATCGGCAATACCTTCGCCATCACCACCCGGCAGCCACGCGGCCACAAACGCGTTGGAGGCGTTGATCTCGGGCGTGACATACAGCGGCCGCCCGGAAATGAACACCGACACCACCGGGATGCCCTGTTCTTTCAGGCGTTGCAGCAGTTTCAGATCGGTTTTTCCATCGGGCTGATAATCGACATTGGCGCGATCCCCGCGAAATTCCGCATACGGATTTTCACCGAAAACCACAATCGCGACATCCGGCTTAGTTCTGAACGTACCATCCGCACTGAGGTCCGCCTTACCGCCTGCGGCTTCGACATTGGCCTTGATGCCTTCATAGACCGTCGTCGCATGGGGGAAATCGGCCCGTGTCAGACCATCACCCTGCCACGACACTGTCCAGCCACCCGACTGTTTCATCATATCGTTAGCGCCATCACCGGCCACCAGCACACGGGCCTGTGGTTTCAGCGGCAGGATCTGATGGTCATTTTTAAGCAGCACCAGCGATTCCCGCACCGCGGCGCGGGCCACAGCGCGATGTTCGGGCGATCCGATCAGGACATATTGCCCGGCAAAGGGACGGGCCGACGGCTTGCCCTCGGTCAGCACCCCGGCGCGCAATTTAACCCGCAACACACGGGCCACCGCCTCGTCCAGCCGCGCCATCGGAATGGTGCCCGCCTTCACCTCGGCAATCGTGTTGGCGTAGAGCTTCTTCCAGCCATCAGGGGCCATATACATATCAAGACCGGCGTTCAGCGCCTTGGGGCAATCTTCGCGATTGCAGCCTTCGGGCTGGGCGTGGCCATTCCAGTCGCCAATCACAAAGCCGTCAAAGCCCATGCGATCGACCAGAATATCGGTCAGAAACGCCTTATCGCCATGCATTTTATGGCCGCGCCAGCTGGAGAAAGACGACATCACCGTCTGCACACCGGCTTCGACCGCCGCCTCGTATGGCGGTCCGAAAATATCGCGCAGGGCTTTTTCTGTATACAGATTATCACCCTGATCGTGACCGCGATCGGTACCGCCATCACCGATAAAATGCTTGGCGGTGGCAATGACGTGATCGTTTTTCAGGAAATCTGGCGCACCCGCTTTGCCCTGAATGCCTTCGACGATCGCTTTGGCATAGGATGTGACGATCTCGGGCCGCTCGGAATAGCTTTCATAGGTGCGGCCCCAGCGATCATTCTGCACCACGGCAATGGTGGGCGCGAAGGTCCAGTCACCACCAACGATGCGGATTTCCTTGGCCGTGATCTCGCCGATCTGCCGCATCAGCGCGGGGTCGTTCATCGCCCCCAGACCGATATTATGCGGGAAGATCGTGGCCCCGATGATGTTAGTGTTGCCGTGGACCGCATCCATGCCCCAGATCATCGGAATAACCGGACGGCCCGGCTTCACGTCAACCGAAGCGGCATAGAATTCATCGGCCAGTTTCAGCCAGTCAGCCGCCGGGGCTTTATCGTTGCCATAGGGGCCCGAGCTGCCGCCGTTGAGGATCGAACCCAGATGGTATTGCTTCAGTTCCGCCGGGGTGACCTGATTGATATCGGGCTGCAGAATCTGGCCGACTTTTTCTTCCAGCGTCATCTCGGACAAAAGCCTGGTAATCTGCGCTTCCATCGCGGGATCGCGCGTCACACCACTATGCGTTTTGGGCCAGATTTCCGGATGCACTGTGGTCGAGGTGGCAAAATCCTCGTCCGCCGCCAAAGGCGCTGAAACCGCCCCCGGTTCCGCCGCCATCATCAGCGGTCCGACCAATACCGTGCCGAGCAGCAGGCCCGCTACAAAACGCATCCGGCGTGCGCCGGTGACCGGTGATGTCATGCTATCCCCCACCAAAATCGTCTTATGTCCGTTCGGCTTTAATGACCATTTCCATGGCGAAACGTTCCGCCGGGGCCAGCATCCGCGCCCCGGTCAGGGCGGCCGGTTCGCTGCGGTTGACGGCGTTGGGCATGGCAGTCACCGGTTCGGCACAGACGAAATCCGATCCGACCGGCGCATAGATGTGCAGGAACTGACATTCCGGCGATGCGGTCAGCGTCACTTTCAGACCAAGGTCGGGCTGATGAATGACCGCCGGGCCTTTCCAGCCGGTATGGCAATGATCGACAAACGGCGCATCGGCCAGCTTGGCACCATGAGCCAGATCGAGGAAATGGTTCCCTGCCACCGCTTCGGTGGGCAGCGTGGTATCGTCCGCCAGCCAGACCTTATAGACCGCGGCGGTCAGCACGGTGGCCGCGGTGCGCGGGAACCAGGGATGCAGACCAAGACTAAACGGCATCGCCTGCGTGCTGCGGTTTTCCACCGCCAGCGTAATGTGCAGACCATCCTCTGACAGACGGAAGCTTTGCTCGCCGCGATAGGCCCACGGCCAGCTGTCGGCACTGTGTTCATAGGCCAGCACCAGATGGCTGGCGCTTTTCTCGATCACCTGCCACACCGTGCGCCAGCCATGGCCGTGCAGCGAATGGGGATGGCCGGAAAAGGTCATCGGCAGATGGATGTCGGTGTCACCGTAATGGAAGACGCCGTTCTCGATCCGGTTGGCATAGGGGATCAGCGGGAAACATCCGGTATCGCCGGAATTTGTAACATCGGTGGGAACCGAACGCAGTACCGGGCGGCCCTGATAGGTCAGCCCCAGGATTGACGCGCCGAGTTCCGGCGAAACTTCCAGCACATAGCCATGCTCAGTCAATGTGACCATGATCTTTTTCCCTCACTGTTATCACATAAGCGGCCATTGGCCCGACCGCCTGTCAGACAAAAGGCCGGGTTCAAGCGCCCGGCCTTTTACATTTGCCGCCGGATCAACCGACGTTGCGTCATCTATAAATATCAGGCCTTTTTCTGCCACAACTCTTGAATGGCTTCCAGGCTGCGGCCCTTGGTTTCCGGCACCATGCGCCAGACGAACACCGCCGACACAATGCTGACCACACCATAAACCCAGTACGGGAAGCCGTGGTTGAAGAAGATGTTCAGCGCCGAAGAACCGTCCATCACCTTGAACGACCACGAGACGAACAGGTTGGCAACCCACTGTGCCGCCACCGCAATCGCCATCGCCTGCCCCTTGATCGAGTTGGGGAAAATCTCGGCCAGCATAACCCAGACAATCGGGCCCCAGGACAGCGAGAAACCGGCGATATAGAGCACGATCCACAACAGGCCCCACAGACCGGAGGCATGGCTCATCGACATGGCACCAGCGGTGCCCGTGCCATTGGCATAGAACAGGAAGCCCAGCGCCAGCATCGCCACCGCCATGATGACCGAACCGGTGATCAGCAGCGGCTTGCGGCCCCATTTGTCGACCAGCATCTGCGCAATGACGGTGAACACCACCATGGCAATGCCAACGCCGACCGTGTTGAGGAAGGCGGCCTGCGTGCCCAGACCCAGATTTTCAAACATCAGCGGGGCGTAATAGAGCACCGCATTGATGCCGACAAACTGCTGGAAGACCGAGAGCAGAATACCAACCACCAGCACCACCACACCGAAGCTTAAAAGCGGGCGGGTATGCGAAACCAGCGTCGATTTGATTTCGGCCAGAGTCTTCTTGGCGTCGGCTTCATCAGACAGCCGTTCCAGAACTTTCAGGGCATCGGCATCGCGACCACGCTGCACGTACCAGCGCGGTGTATCCGGCAC
>JBAVPS010000468.1:0-3642 GCA_049693315.1 Rhizomicrobium sp.
TCATAGAGCCCGTCGGCAAACGGGAAGAAGGCGTCCGACGCCACCGCCGAGCCTTTGGTCTTCGGCACGGCCCAGCCTGCGGCCTTGGCGGCATCTTCGGCCTTGATGGCGGCGATGCGGGCCGACATGACACGGCTCATCTGGCCTGCGCCGATCCCGGCGGTGGTCAGATCCTTGGCATAGAGCACCGCGTTCGACTTGACGTATTTGCACACCGTGAAGGCAAAGTGCAGATCGGCCATTTCGGCCACCGTCGGCTGGCGCTTGGTCACCACTTTCAGATCGGATTCTTTGACATGGCCGTTATCGCGGTTCTGCACCAACAGGCCGCCGGACACCGTTTTGCAGGTCAGCCCCGGCAGGTTCGGATCGGGCAAAGACCCCGCCAGCAGCAGGCGCAGGTTCTTCTTCCTGGCCAGAATTTTGCGGGCATCTTCGTCGGCATCGGGGGCGATAATCACCTCGGTGAAGATTTTCGAGATTTCTTCCGCCGTCGCCCCGTCCAGCGTGCGGTTAAAGGCGATGATGCCGCCGAACGCGCTGACCGGATCGCAGGCCAGTGCATTGTCATAGGCTTCCTTCAAAGAACCGGCCAGCGCCGCGCCGCACGGATTGGCGTGCTTGATGATGGCGCAGGCGGCGTATTTGGCGGCGTCAAATTCGGCCACCAGTTCATAGGCCGCGTCGGTATCGCTGATATTGTTGTAGGACAGTTCCTTGCCCTGAATCTGTTCGGCATTGGCAACGCCGGGGCGGATTTCGCCGGTCAGATAAAAC
Source organism: Rhizomicrobium sp. (assembly GCA_049693315.1). GTDB lineage: Bacteria > Pseudomonadota > Alphaproteobacteria > Micropepsales > Micropepsaceae > Rhizomicrobium. Next base: position 778 of record JBAVPS010000468.1, read on the forward strand.
GCCGCCGACTGGTGCGGGTTTTCGCCATAGCGCAGCGGCTGCTTTAAGGTTCCGGCAAAGGCGCGGCGGCGCGGCGGCTCTTTATCGCCATCCTTTTCAAGCTCAGCGGCAAACCAAGTCGACACCGCAGCGTCATACGCGGCGGTGCGGGCAAAGGCAGTGGCGGCCAGCTTGCGGCGAAGCGTCAGCGTGGTGGCACCTTTATTGTCGTCCATCTCTTTGAGGACGGCGGCGTAGTCTTCGACATCCACCACCACGGTGACATAGTCGTGGTTCTTCGACGCCGAGCGCACCATGGCCGGGCCGCCAATGTCGATATTCTCGATGGTTTCGTCAAAGCTCGCCTTGCGGGCCACGGTGGCCTCGAAGGGGTAGAGATTGCACACCAGAAGGTCGATCCCGACGATGCCGTGATCCTTCATCGCCTGCGCATGGTCGGCCTTGTCACGGATCGACAGCAGACCGCCATGCACCATCGGGTGCAGGGTCTTGACGCGGCCATCCATCATTTCCGGGAAGTTGGTGATCTCGGAAACATCGGCGACCTTCAGGCCTGCTTCGCGCAAGGCCTTGGCCGTGCCACCGGTCGAAATCAGTTCGACATTGTGGCGGACCAGCCCCTGGGCAAAGTCAATCAGGCCGGTTTTGTCGGAAACGGAAATCAACGCGCGATGAATGGGGCGAAGCGTCATGGCTGCTCATAGCTCTCGGTTGGGGTTTCGTGGGGTCTTACTGCCCCGGCCGCCAAAAGAGAAGGCATTTGCCGGGATTTGCCGCACCCTGACGTTGCTGTCCGGTCATCCGACAATTTTAACAATCGCGTCGGTCAGGCGGAAAAGTGCAGCATCATCAATGGTTAGCGACGGAACGACATACAGTGTGCGGCCAAAGGGGCGCAAGAAAACCCCCTCTGCGACAAAACGTGGGCCAAGGCCGGTCAGGCTTTCGGCCCGCTCCATTTCCACCACGCCGAGTGCGCCGCGCACCCGCACGGCGGCAATGCCGGGCCGCCCGGACAGCTGGCCCAGACGGGGGGCAAGCTTCTGGGCAATCTCGTGGGCCTGAAACAGGCGTGGCTCGGTCTCGAACAGATCAAGCGAGGCGTTGGCCGCCGCGCATCCCAGCGCATTGCCCATAAAGGTCGGCCCGTGCATCAGGGCGCAGGCGGGATCATCGGACCAGAAGGCGTCAAAAACTTTGCGGCTGGCCACCGTCACGGCCAGCGGCAGCGCGCCACCGGTAAGCCCCTTGCCCAGTGTGATGATGTCCGGCACCGTGTCACAGATCTGGCTGGCGAACAGCGCGCCAAGGCGGCCAAAGCCGGTAAAAATCTCGTCGAAAATCAAAAGCGTGTTGTATGTGTCGGCGAAGCGGCGCAGGCGCTTTGGCACATCCTCATGCTGAAACAGCATGCCGCCCGCGCCCTGCACCATCGGCTCGACAATGATCCCGGCGATTTCGTCGGCGTGGCGGGCGAGGAAGGCATCCAGTGCCGCCATGCTTTCTTCGTCGCGCGGCAGGTCCAGAATATAGTGCTGCGGCAACAGCCCGTCGAAACGGCTGTGCATGCCGATGGCCGGGTCGCACACCGCCATGGTCGCCACGGTGTCGCCGTGATAGCCGCCCTTAAAGGCGATGAACTTGGTCCGCCCACGGATGTTCTGGTTAAGCCAGTACTGGCACGCCATCTTCATCGCCACTTCCACCGCCACCGAACCGGAATCGGAATAGAAGACGTGGTCTAAATCGCCCGGCAGCAGGGCGGCCAGCCGCGTGGAAAGTGTTGCGGCCTGTTCATGCACCAGCCCGCCCAGCATGACATGGGGCATCAGCGCGGCCTGTTTCTGAATCGCCCCGACAATGTGCGGGTGGTTATAACCGTGGCAGGCCGTCCACCATGCGCCGATACCGTCGATCAGCTCACGGCCATCGGCAAGGATCAGCTTCACCCCTTCGGTGCGGGCAACCGGCAGCGCTGTGGCGGCGGTTTTCATCTGGCAATAGGGCCGCCAGATATGGCGTGCCCCGTTTGTAATCCAGTCCGCCGCCGCTTCTGCCATTGTGTTTACTCCGCCGTTTCGTATTTGGCTTTGGCGGCCGCGATGTCATCCGTGCTCAGCTCTTCGGGCTGGATGCATTCGGGCACCTCGGTCGTGGTGGTGAGCCCCAGTTTTTTGAACAGCATCTGGTCATGATTGACGCCGGGGTTTTCAGTGGTCAGCAGCACCTCGCCCGAGAACAGCGAGTTGGCACCGGCCAGAAAGCACAGCGCCTGTGTTTCATCGCTCATATGCTCGCGGCCTGCCGCAATGCGCACGAACGATGCCGGCATGGCAATGCGGGCCAGCGCGATGGTGCGGACAAAATCAATCGGGTCGACATCGGCGGCGTTTTCGAGCGGCGTGCCCGCCACGCGCATCAGCATGTTGATCGGCACGCTTTCGGGGTGTTCGGGCAGATTGGCCAGCGCCTGAATAAGACCGATGCGGTCTTGCCTGGCCTCGCCCATGCCGACAATGCCGCCGCAGCAGACTTTGATGTCCGCCTTGCGCAGGGCCGCGATGGTATCCATGCGGTCCTGATAGGTCCGTGTCGTGATGATCTTGTTGTAATATTCCGGCGAGGTGTCGAGGTTGTGGTTATAATAATCCAGCCCCGCCTCTTTGAGCTTTTGCGCCTGCGCGTCGGTCAGCATGCCAAGGGTGACGCAGGTCTCCATGCCCATATCGTGAATCTCGCGCACGATCTCGCACACCGCATCCAGATCTTTTTCTTTGGGCACGCGCCACGCCGCCCCCATGCAGAAACGGCCTGCACCAGCTTCCCTGGCCTGTTTCGCTGCCGTGATGGCTTTTTCTTTCATCA
>JBAVPS010000469.1:0-5960 GCA_049693315.1 Rhizomicrobium sp.
CACAAAACCTGTGGTGCCATGCAAACCGCCGCGTTGGTGGCCCCGGCAGCCGGATAAACCGTGTCATAGCCCTGCAGTGTCTGATCGAGGTAAATAGGAAAATCCTCTTTCAGCCCGAAGGGACAGACGCCGCCAACCGGATGACCGGTCACCGCTTCGACCTCGTCCAGCCCCAGCATCTGCACCTTGCCAGTAAAGAAGTGTCGGCACTTCTTGTTATCAAGCCGGGCATCCCCTGCCGCCACCACAATGACAACCCGGCCATCGGCAAGACGCAGCGCCAGCGTTTTGGCAATCCGCCCCGGGGTAACGCCAAAGGCTGCCGCCGCATCGGCCACAGTGGCTGTGGAACACTCCAGCACCATCACCTGCACATCACTGCCCCGTTCGGTCAGAAATTGCCGGACCTGCTCAACACCCATTACGCATCAACACCCCTGGTTACGCCAGCCGCAGCCGGTCCAGTGCCCCTTGCAAGATATAGCCAGCGGCCATCTTGTCGACGACTTCGCCACGGCGCTTGCGCGAGGTATCAGCCTCGATCAGCGTTTTCAGCACGGCTGCGGTTGACAGCCTTTCGTCGCAAAAGGCAATGGGAATTTCGGACCGTGCGGCAAAATTGCGGGAAAAGGCCCGGGCCGACTGCGCCGATGGCCCCTCGGACCCGTTCATATTGAGCGGCAGGCCGATCACCAATCCGCCGACGCCCATTTCCGCGATGATCTTGTCGAGAACCGCCGCATCGGCAGAAAATTTTCCGCGTTTCAGGGTCTGCATCGGGGTGGCAACCGTCAGCGTGGTGTCCGACAGCGCCAGACCAATGGTCTTTTCGCCCAAATCAAGGCCAAGCAGACGCGCGCCGGGGGCCAGCACGGATTTCAGTTCATTTAAGGGAATAAGGCTCATGCCCCAGTCATAGCAGAACCGGCAGCAAAAGCACGCATGGACTGTTATCCGCGCTACCACAGATCGTCAGGGCGCCGTGGCGTATATTTTTTGCTCTTTATAGGCCACATAGACATGTAACTGCTGTAACTCATGCAGACCTAATGACATATCCCATTCCGGTCCATATTTCGGTGATAAACGGGACCCCAAGACACCAAGCCCGCGTGTCTGAGGCACATCATCATAAAAAGGCATCGCCACATCACGGAACTGTATCCCGGAAACATTTAAATTGCGAAACTGATGCTGCCCCGCTTCAGAGGAGGTATCCGACAGATCAAATTCATGCTGAGCAACACCGGCATCCAAACGGCTGCGACCACTAGCTGTATCAAGAATGGCGCGAACAGATTTGCCGTCCAGCGAAGCCGAAAGAATAACGCGCCCAGTCGGACGAACATCAACTGGCACCACAGCAACGCCGGAATTGGGCCACGACACCACAATGCCGGGACAGTGATCCTGAGAATACATGTATAATTTTCGCGACTTGAAATCGAGTTCAACATCATAGCGGGATAAGAAATTTGCCCCAAGTATACCGGCATAATGTTTACCGTCCTTAATCAGGCCGCTGGAAACCTGAAACGAAACATTTTTTGCCACCGCATCGCCGATACGTACGGTATTGGCGATTGCAACATTATCGACAACATGCCCACTCGTATCAAAAACAGCAGCCTTGTCTGCGACTGCACGGGATAAATGCAATCCGTCAATCCCGGACAGAGTCACAACCGTCGACGGTGCGGCCATATCGAGCAAAAATAAAAGCGGACGCCCGTCTATCTCTAGGGCGACACCGAAGGTTCCATCTTCATATGGCTGCAAATCGAGACCTGTCACACGGGTAAGGTGGCATTCGACATTTTTTTCGGGAGTATCCGCCAAAGCCGCACGGCCTGTGGCAAGCATCACCGCACAAGCCACAGAGAACTGAAGAAATAAAGACAAACGCCGCATCCCACCCACTCCCAGAGCACATCATATGGTATTTCAACACTACCCCAGCACGAAGCGTGCATCTACTAATACGTGAATTTTGTAGTCATACAAATTGCCACACCGTTATTTTAGACACCATGCAGCAGCAACTGCCCCCAGCCCCGCTACACCATTGCGGCTTGCCTGATCGCCCCCCACTTGGTAGCTAGGAAGGGCATATATTAAAGGTCGGGGAAAATGGCCGTCGATCAGAATACCGTCCGGCGCATCGCCAAGCTGTCCAAGCTGGCGCTGCCGGAAAATCGTGTTGAACCCATGGTCAAGGAGCTTAACGGCATCCTGGACTGGGTTGAGCAACTCAAAGAAGTCAATGTTGAAGGGGTGCCGCCACTGACATCAGTGGTCGAGCAGCGCCTGAAAATGCGCGAGGACGTCGTCACCGATGGCGGCCATGCCGATGCACTTATGATTAACGCACCGGGTGGCGAAGATCATTTCTTCGTCGTGCCCAAGGTGGTGGAGTAACAGATGGCCTTACCGTCCGATCTGACCGAACTGACACTGGCCGGGGCGCGCGATGCGCTCAAAGCCAAACAGATATCCTCGCGCGAGCTGACCCAGGCGTTTTTAAAGCGTATGGAAGAAGCCCGTTCTTTAAACGCCTATGTGGTGGAAACGCCGGACAAGGCGCTGGCCATGGCCGACGCGTCCGATGCGCGCATTGCCAAAGGCGAGGCCCGCGCGCTGGAAGGCCTGCCGCTGGCAATCAAGGATCTGTTCTGCACCAAAGATGTGCGCACCACGGCGTGCAGCAAGATCCTGTCCAATTTTGTGCCGCCCTATGAATCGACCGTCACCCAGAATTTGTGGAACGATGGCGCGGTCATGCTGGGCAAGACCAACATGGACGAGTTTGCCATGGGCTCCTCGACCGAGACCAGTTACTGGGGTCCGGTGATCAGTCCGTGGCGGGCCGATGGCTCGGATGCCAGGATCGTTCCCGGCGGTTCGTCGGGCGGTTCGGCGGCAGCAATTGCCGCCCATCTTTGTCTGGCCGCAACCGGCACCGACACCGGCGGTTCGATCCGCCAGCCTGCCGCCATCACCGGCACCGTCGGCCTGAAGCCGACCTATGGCCGCTGCTCGCGCTGGGGCATTGTCGCCTTTGCCTCGTCGCTCGATCAGGCCGGGCCGATGACGCGTGATGTGCGTGACGCCGCCATCTTCCTCAAATCGATGGCGTCGGTGGACGAAAAAGATTCGACCTCGGTCAATCTGCCGGTCCCCGATTACGAGGCGGCGCTGGAAGGCGGGGTCAAGGGCCTGCGCATTGGCATCCCGAAGGAATATCGTGTTGATGGCGCCCCGCCGGAGATCGATGCACTTTGGAACCAGGGCGCCGAATGGCTGAAAGCCCAGGGTGCCGAGATCGTCGAGGTCTCGCTGCCCCACACCAAATACGCCCTGCCGACCTATTATATCGTGGCACCGGCGGAAGCCTCCTCCAACCTCGCCCGCTATGACGGCGTGCGTTATGGCGTGCGGGCCGAAGACATCCACGACATCGCCGAGCTGTATGAAAAGAGCCGCGCCGAAGGCTTTGGTAAAGAAGTCAAACGCCGCATCATGATCGGCACCTACGTGCTCTCCTCGGGCTACTATGATGCCTATTACCTGCGCGCCCAGAAGCTGCGCTCGCTGATTGCGCAAGACTTCGCGAAGGCATTCGAGAAGTGTGACGTGCTGCTGACCCCGGCAACCCCGGGCCCGGCCTTCCCCTTCGGTGCCAATGCGGATGATCCGGTGGCGATGTATCTCAACGACGTCTTTACCGTGACGGTCAATCTGGCTGGCCTGCCCGGCCTGTCGGTTCCGGCGGGTCTGGCATCGAACGGGCTGCCGCTTGGTTTGCAGTTCATCGGTAAGGCCTTTGACGAGGCGACCTTGTTGCGCGCGGGCCGCGCGCTGGAAGTGGCGGCAAACTTTACCGCCAAACCCAAAGATTGGTGGAGGGCATAAATGGACGCCAGCGCAAAATACATGCAGGGGTCTACCGGCCCGTGGGAAATCGTCATCGGCCTTGAGGTCCATGCTCAGGTTCTGTCGCAGGCCAAGCTGTTCTCTGGTGCGGCCACCGCGTTCGGTGCCGATCAGAACAGTCAGGTCAGCTTCGTCGATGCGGCGATGCCGGGCATGTTGCCGGTCATCAACAAGTTCTGTGTCGAGCAGGCGGTGCGTACCGGCCTCGGCCTTAAGGCGCAGATCAACCTGTTCAGCGTCTTCGACCGCAAGAACTATTTCTACCCTGACCTGCCGCAGGGTTATCAGATCTCGCAGTTCAAGCAGCCGATCGTTGGCGAGGGTGAGGTCTTCATCAATCTGGCCGATGGTTCGACCGCCCGCGTTGGTATCGAACGGCTGCATCTGGAACAGGATGCCGGTAAGAGCATTCACGATCAGAGCCCCGATTACAGCTTCGTCGACCTCAATCGTTCCGGCGTTGCGTTGATGGAAATCGTTTCAAAGCCGGACATGCGTTCGGCCGAAGAAGCGGCGGCCTATGTCAAGAAGCTGCGGGCGATCGTGCGTTATCTCGGCACCTGCGACGGCAATATGGACGAAGGCTCGTTACGTGCCGACGTCAATGTTTCGGTGCGCCGCCCCGGTGACGAGCTGGGTACACGTTGCGAAATCAAGAACGTCAACTCGGTCCGCTTCATCTCGCAGGCCATCGAATATGAGGCCCGCCGTCAGATCGATATCATCGAGGCCGGTGGCGTTATCAAGCAGGAAACCCGGCTGTTCGACTCTCATGCCGGCGAGACCCGCTCGATGCGATCCAAGGAAGAAGCGCACGATTATCGTTACTTCCCGGACCCCGATCTGTTGCCGCTGGTGATTGAGCAGGATTGGGTCGATGGCATTGCCGCCACCCTGCCCGAGCTGCCCGATGCCAAACGTGAACGGCTGATTGGTCTGGGACTGTCGGCCTATGATGCCACCGTGCTGGTCGGTGAAAAAGAAGTCGCCGATTATTTTGACGACATGCTGAAGACCGGTATCGATGCCAAGGCCGCCGCCAACTGGCTCGCCAATGAATATCTTGGCCGCCTTAACAAGGCCGGGCTTGCCATCACCGATGGCCCGGTACCGGCCACCAGCAATGCCGCCATCGTTAAGATGGTTGCCGACAGCGTCATCAACGGTAAGACCGCGAAGGACGTGCTCGACATCATCTGGGCCGAAGGTGGTGATCCGCAAAGTGTCGTCGAGGCACGCGGCTTAAAGCAGGTGACCGACACCGGGGCGATCGAAGCCGCGGTGGAAGCCGTCATCGCCGCCAACCCCGATAAGGTTGCCGCTGCACAGGCGAAGCCTCAGCTGGTCGGCTGGTTCGTCGGTCAGGTCATGAAGGCGACCGGTGGTAAGGCCAATCCGGCTGCCGTCAACGCCGTTCTGAAGACCCGTTTGAACCTGCCCTAAGCGGGTGATTCGGAGCTTGGCAAGCCGCCGGACCAAAAAAAAGCCGGCGGCCAGCCCCATCATCCGTAGACTGACGACCACCTTTTTATTCAATAAAAATCGCATTTTTGTGAATTTTGACTAGACCTATTTTGCCCCCTTTCAAGACGGTATTGCAAAATTAACCCCAACCCCTTCATATTACTGGCGTTTTGGGGGCGAAGTTCGCCGACCCTGACAACTGCTAAAGGAGTCGTAGCTCATGCCAAAAGTTGCCACGAAGAAAGCCGTCAAGAAGGTTGCCAAGAAGAAGGTAGCCAAGAAGGTCGTCGCTAAGAAGGCCGTCAAGAAGGTTGCCAAGAAGACCCTTGCCAAGAAGGCCGTGAAGAAGGTCGCCAAGAAGACCGTTGCCAAGAAGGCCGTCAAAAAGGTCGCCAAGAAGGCCGTTGCCAAGAAGGCCGTCAAAAAGGTTGCCAAAAAGGCCGTCAAGAAGGCTGTGAAGAAGGTCGTCAAGAAGCGGGCTTCCAAGAAGGCCCCCAAGGCTGCCGAGTAAGCGTATCGGTACCGCCCCGCTACAAACGGGGCGATTTCACGGTACTCCCGCC
>JBAVPS010000470.1:0-2934 GCA_049693315.1 Rhizomicrobium sp.
CCGATAAGCGCGATCTTGATCTGTCGCCCACCACCATTGTGGTGATTGCGGTGATCTGTCTGGTGCTGATCGGCTTGCTGCTCAAATCCTTCCTGACCGGCACGCCGCTGCAAGGCCAGACCAGCACGATGATCATTACCGCATTGCCGTTTATTTTCGTCGGCGGTTTTCTGGTCGCGGCGATCACCGGCTATATGGCCGGGCTGATCGGGGCTTCGAACAGCCCGCTGTCGGGCGTTGGTATTCTGGCGATCATTCTGGGGGCGTTGCTGCTGGCCGCGGTGGCGGTTCCGGCGGAAAATACCCGCCATGCCCTGGTGGCCTATGCGCTGTTCGCCACATCGGTGATTTTCGCTATCGCCACCATTTCCAACAACAATCTGCAGGATCTGAAGACCGGTCAGCTGGTCGGGGCGACCCCGCGGGCCCAGCAATGGGCGCTGATTGTCGGTGTCATCGCCGGTTCGGCGGTCATTCCGCCGGTGCTCAATCTCCTGGCGCAGGCCTATGGCTTTGCCGGTGCGCCTGCCGCCGGTGCGGTGGCGCAGCCCTTGCCCGCCCCGCAGGCCAGCCTGATTGCCGCCCTGGCGCAGGGCGTGATCGAGCATAAACTGGACTGGGGCATGATCGGGCTGGGCGGTGCCATCGGTGTGGTGCTGGTGGTGCTGGATGATGTGCTGGGGCGTTTCAAGCTGCTGCGGCTGCCGCCGCTGGCGGTGGGGATCGGCATCTATCTGCCGATGTCGGCGACATTGCCGGTGGTGATCGGTGCGGTGCTGGGACATTTCTATGACCGCTGGGCCGATCGCGGAACCAACCCTGACCGGGCCAAGCGGCTATGCGTGCTGGTTGCTTCGGGCATGATCGTCGGCGAAAGTCTGTTCGGGGTGATCCTGGCGGGGCTGATTGTCGGCACCTCGAAAGACGCACCGATTGGCTTGGTTTCTGCCGATTTCGCGGCGGCACCCTGGCTTGGGCTGGTGGCCTTTATTGGTTTGATTGCAGTTCTGTTCGGCTGGATGCGCAAGCGGATGGCGATACAAGCGGAAAACTAACCAATCGGTTTTTATAATGCTTTGTTTTCACCACACCCGGTTTATATTCCCGGGTGTAAAGATTTGGGCTGGAATCGATGCCAACAATTGCTTTGGTTGATGACGACAAGAATATTCTGATTTCCGTTTCCATGCTGCTCGAGCAGGAGGGCTATACTGTCCGCACCTTTGCAGACAGCTCGGCGGCGCTGACGGCGCTGATTGCCATGCCGCCGGATATTGCGGTGCTCGATATTAAAATGCCGCGGATGGACGGGTTGGAGCTGTTGCGCCGCCTGCGCCAGAAGGCCGACGATCTGCCGGTGATCTTCCTCACCTCCAAGGACGAGGAGATCGACGAACTGATCGGCCTCAACGCCGGGGCGGACGATTATATCCGCAAGCCCTTCTCGCAGCGTCTCCTTTTGGAACGGATCAAGGCGGTGTTGCGCCGCTCGGAAAACCACAAGGGTGAGGACCCCAATCTGGAAGGGCGTAAGGAAGCGCTGGTGCGGGGTAAGCTGGCGCTCGATCCCTTGCGCCATGAATGTACCTGGGAGGGTAAACCGGTTCGCCTGACGGTGACCGAGTTTTTGATCCTGCAATGCCTGGCCCAGCGCCCCGGCTTCGTCAAAAGCCGCGATGCGCTAATGGATGCGGCCTATGACGATCAGGTCTATGTTGACGACCGTACCATCGACAGCCACATCAAGCGGCTGCGCAAAAAGTTCAAGCAGGTCGATGACAATTTTGAATCGATAGAGACGCTGTATGGCGTCGGATACCGGTATCGTGAAGCTTGATGATCTTCTGATACCGTTTCGTCGGGCGCAGAATGGCAGCCTGCGCCGTCAGATATTTCTGATTAATCTGGCTGTTTTCCTGCTGTTGATTGCAGGTGTGGCGGCGGTGCAGTCGAGCCGTGAAGGTCTGGTCGATGAACGGCTGACCGGGATTACCGAACAGGCCCGCATCGTCGCCAATACGCTGGCCGAATACGCCACAGAAAACGAAAGCCGCACGCTGGTGGTGCAGGATGCAGCGCCGCTGATGCGCGAGCTGCTGGCGCCGACGCGGTTGCGCGCCCGCCTCTACGATAATAGCGGCCTGCTGGCCATCGACTCGCGTAACCTGTTGGCCCGCAATGTGGTGCAGACCGAAGATCTGCCGCCGATTGATGACTGGAGCCGGTTTGCCGCCTGGGCCCGCCGTTTGAGCGACGGCATTCTGGGCGTGCGCCCGTTCAGCAAATACGAGGCCTATTTCGAAGCCGGCGATGATGGCCGGGCCTATCACGAGGTCAAGGCCGCACTGAATGGCGATACCGCCTCGGCCGAGCGGGTCGACGATCAGAACAAGATGGTGCTGTCGGTCGCCATTCCGGTTCAGCGCTTTAAAGCGGTTTATGGCGTGTTGCTGGTTTCGACCGAAGAAGGCGATATCGACGATATCCTGCGCGAAGAACGCACCACGCTGATGGAGTTTTTCGCCCTTGCCCTGATCGTGATGATGGTGGCCAGCCTGTATCTGTCCGGCGTTATCGCTGAACCTATTCGCAAACTGGCCGCGGCTGCAGATCGGGTGCGTAACGGTAACGGGCGCGAAGTGCTGCCCGAACTGCCCGGTCGCAAGGACGAAATCGGTGAACTGGCTGGCAGTCTCGCCGCGATGACGCGGGCGCTGTACAGCCGGATGGACGCCATCGAAAGTTTCGCCGCCGATGTAGCGCACGAACTGAAGAACCCGCTGACATCGCTGCGCAGTGGCGTCGAAATGCTGGCCCGCGCCGAAGACAAGGATCAGGCCAAGCGCCTGACCGATGTGGTGCGCGCGGATGTGAAGCGCATTGACCGGCTGATTACCGATATTTCCGCCTCTTCGCGGCTGGATGCCGAGATGT
>JBAVPS010000471.1:0-3291 GCA_049693315.1 Rhizomicrobium sp.
GGGTAATAGTGGGTATAGGCCGGCTGGTTGAGCACGATGCCGTGCGGCGTGGCGAGATACTTCTTCACCGAAGACAGCGCCTTTTCGGCTTTGCCGTCGTCGAGACCGACGCCAGCCAGCACGCAGAAGCCCTGCGGTTCGATGTAGATCTTGCCCTCGGCACATTCCTTCGAGCCGATTTTCTTACCATTGGCGTCATAGGCGCGGACAAACCATTCGCCGTCCCAGCCGAATTCACGCACCGCGGCGTCCATCTTCTTGGAGACGTCGAGATAGAATTTCTCGTCCTCGGCCTTGCCATGGCGCTTGGAGATACCGGCCAGTTCGCGGGCCGACAGCACCATCAAACCGCCGATGAAGACCGATTCCGCAGTCTTGCCGTCGGTGTTGCCCTTGAGACACTGGAAGGACTGACCCGGTTCTTCCGAGAAGCAGTTGAGGTTGAGGCAATCGTTCCAGTCGGCCTGACCGATCAGCGGCAGATCGTGCGGGCCCATATTGTCGAGCGCATATTTCAGCGAACGACGAAGATGCTCGTACAGCGGCTCTTCGGTGCCGGGCTGGCAATCGAACATGACCTTTTCGTCAAGGATCGAGAAGTCGCCGGTTTCCTTGAGGTACTGTGCCACGCCGATGATCAGCCAATGCGGATCGTCATTGAAGCCGCCGCCGATGTCGTTGTTACCCTTTTTGGTCATCGGCTGATACTGGTGGTACGCGCCGCCTGACGAAAGCTGGGTGGCGGACAGATCCAGAATGCGCTGACGGGCGCGCGCCGGGACCATGTGGACGAAGCCCAGAAGGTCTTGATTGGAATCGCGGAAGCCAAGGCCACGGCCAATGCCGGATTCAAACGTCGACGCCGAACGCGACATGTTGAAGGTCGCCATGCACTGATAGGCGTTCCAGATGTTGACCATGCGGTCGGTATTCGGATCAGGCGAATTGACCTGATACTTACCGAGCAATTCGTCCCAATGGGCCTTCAGCTTGTCGAACGCTGCGTCGGCATTGGCGATATCGCGATACTGGGCGATCTTCGGCTTGACGAAGGTCTTGTTCAGCGTCTGGCTGCCCGCCGGATCAAACTTCTTGTCCTTGGGGTTTTCGAAATAGCCAAGCACATACTGAATGCGCTTGGTCTCGCCCGGCTGCAGCACAACCTTGATCTGGGTGGCGGCCATCGGCGACCAGCCATGGGCAAACGAGTTGCGGCACTTGCCTTCGGCAACGGCAACCGGCTTGTCCCAGCCATGCCAGGGACCAAGGAAGGATTCGCGCTGCGTGTCGTAGCCGTCGAGCTTTTCCGACGCGGCGAAATACGCAAAGTGGTTGCGGCGTTCGCGATATTCGGTCTTGTGATAGATGACTTCGTCGTCGATCTCGACCTGACCGGTCGAAAAGTTGCGCTGGAAATTCAGCGAGTCATCATTGGCATCCCACAGGCAGAACTCGACCGACGAGAAGGTCGAAATTTCGACCGGCTCAAGCCGTTCGTTGGTCAGCGTGACCTGCCAGATTTCCATGCTCTCGCCCAGCGGCACGAAATAGCGGGTCGAGGAGGCAATGCCGTTCTTCTTCGACGAAATCGTGCTGTAGCCCATGCCATGACGGCAGGTGAATTCGTCCAGTTCGGTCTGGGTCGGCATCCAGCTCGGCGACCAATATTCGCCGGTGGCATTGTCGCGCAGATAGATATAGCGGCCGCCGAAATCGAGCGGCACGTTGTTATAACGGCCGCGCGTGATGCGGCGCAGACGCGCGTCGCGATAGTAGGAATAGCCACCACCGGTCGCCGACAAAATGCCGAAATATTCTTCACAACCGATGTAGTTGATCCAGGGCAGCGGTGTATCCGGCCTGGTGATCACGTATTCCCGCTTCTTGTCGTCGAAATAGCCGTATTTCATGGCATAGACTTCCCGTTCGTTACTTAAAAATCCCTGTGGGGAAAGTGGTCCGAAACAAACCGGCCACGAGCCGGATCAACCCCGACCGCCCTATCTTTTGTTCCTCTACCTTTACGTTCGGTATCGGCTTGATGCGATTTAAAGGCTACAAAAGCGCGCTGTCTGAGCTATGACAGCGCTGTACATCACATTATCTTAGCAATGTCTAGCCCGCGTAAAAAGCGAAACCGGGCCCGTTAATGCTGTTTTTTTCGGATTTCTCGCTGGTGTCGTCGGCTTATGCTGTAAGCCGCAATAACAGCGCGCTGGACTGCGGCAATCTGACGATGGTCTGGCCCGGTTTCACGGCGATGTGTCGCACGGTTTTTTCCTGCCATTTGCCATTGCCAGCAGCCACTTCGGACCCGGCAAAGTTGATCCCTTCGGTTGCACTTAAAGACGGTCCAGTCAGGGCCAGTGCTTCCATCCGCATCAGGTGCGGTGGGCTGTTCAGGCTGACATCAAGTGCGCGCCCCGGCTCCTTGTTGAACAGGGCAATCTGATAGCCCGTGCCGTGCCGGGCGGCAAAGGCGGTGATGTTGGCAGCCGGTCCCGTGGCGGGGCCGCTGATCTGGCAACCGATCATCTGGCTGCCGGCAAAACATTCGGCCAGCATCATGCCATAGTAGAGCGGTCGGGCCGAAAAGCCGACGCGCTGATTGCCGGCGATCGGGGCATAGAAGGCACCCAGTTTGGCAATCTCGCGGTCATGGGCGGTGAAGGCCCCTGGCAGCTTGCCGCCCAGGCTGGCAGCAATCGCCGCGCCCGAGCCGCAGTGGAAATTCACCCCGGTGGCACCATGGGCCGCCATGTCGAGCATGTAATCACCACCCCACAGCGCCGCAGCCAGCGCGTTGCTCATCCCGGCCTTGCCACCGCGGTAACAGCTGTTGCCTTCGGTCATGCGATAGCCGACACCGGCGGCGGCCACGGCCGGGGCAACTGCCGCCATGCGCCGGGCCACGGCATCACCCGAATGCATCAGCATCTCAGGGGTCACTTTGGGATTGTCGGGCGGACCCGAGGCGTAATAGTGGCCGCTCAAACCAAACAGCCGCTGGCCGATGCGTTTTCTGGCCTCAGCACCAAAGCGCACAATCCATTCGACATTGGCCCCGACATCCGGCCCGCCGAAACGGGCATCGGGTACGCGCGCACTGATGGCGTCGGCCATCGCGGTCCATTCGCTCAGGTAATCGGGAAAGTCCCATCCGGCTGGTCGTAAGCGGTTGTTGGCCTCGCGGTAGAAGTCCGGCTCGTTGCCAATCTGGAAATAAACCAGCCGGTCGCCCAGCGCACGGGCGACAAAGTCAGCTTCTTCGGCGTTACGCTCCGCTGTGCC
>JBAVPS010000472.1:0-3648 GCA_049693315.1 Rhizomicrobium sp.
GCGACAACCAGCATGACCACAGCCCAACGAACACTCATCCTCATAGATATGCCTCTCCTCGTATGAATTTCTGCAAAAATCCCCAATAATCCTCAACCCTTGTCATCCCGAGCCCACCACCAAAACCGCCTGTCATCCCGAGCGAACGGGGCCCCAGGCGTTTTCTTCAGTCTGGGGGTGGTGAGCCGAGGGATCTGCGGCTGTCTTTCTGTGCCTCAGCATCAGCACATCAAGCTCCTTGCATGAATTTTTGTATCGATCTGTAGGATTACGAAGAGTATACGGCTGCAGTTCCGCTCATACGGAGAAATGTCTTGAGATTATTCTCTCATATAATTGATAATAAATAAGTTATACAGAATATACATTATAGGACATAGCGAAATTATAGCGAAGATTACCGTTTCCTCGCCCTCACACCTTCCTCGGCTCCGTCGGAGTCTGTATGCGGTTATTTTTTGCCACACAGTCTGCCATCAACAGGGAAGCCAATCGAGCCAAGCAGCTTGGCTCGATGACATCACATATAAGAAATGCCATCAATGATTGCACTAATAAAAATATGATGTCATACTCGCTTAGGAGACAAATCATGCCGAGTTTGACGGTTCGAAATCTTCCGGAAGAGACGCATCGGGCCTTGCGGCTGCGAGCTGCCCAAAATGGCCGATCCACGGAGGCCGAGGTGCGCGCCATTCTTGAACTCACCGTACGGCCTCCCGAGCGGATAAAATTGGGGACCGCGCTTTTTCGGATCAGTCAAAAAGCCGCTGGCCTCGCGGACCTGGAACCTTTGCCGCGCACAGCCCTCACAGGGGAAGACCTCCGGTGATCGTTCTCGATACCAACGTCATCTCTGAAATGTTTAAGACCGCTCCGGATGCGCACGTCATGGCGTGGTTAGACAGGCAGGAAATCGAAACCTTATATATCAGCGCCGTGACGCAGGCGGAGTTGAAGTACGGCGTATACCGCCTCCCGGATGGGGCGCGAAAAAAACAGCTCACCGCAAGCATTCTGGAGGTATTGGCGTTGATGGAAGGTCGCGTGCTTCCGTTGGACGCCATTGCCGCGGATCAATTGGCTATCGCCGCCGCAAAGGCCGAAGGGCTTGGAGCCAAAGCCGTGGCCCCCGATGCTTATATCGCCGCGACGGCACTGGCCAAAGGCTTCGCCGTTGCGACCAGAAACACAAAGCACTTTGAGCCCATGGGGGTTGCCGTCATCAACCCATGGCAAGAGTAGTCATCAAGGTTGCAATCTGTTGCATGGATTGATTGAATGAGAGGTCTATGGATCTCTGCGAACAATGCGGATCGGCCTCACGCGACAAGGATGGTTTCTGCGCAGGCTGTGGAAGCAGAAGACCGACGCTCGCTCGATCAACAGAGCCACCCTCACAGCCTGCGCAATCACCGCTCAATCATCTTTCGCACTCCATTGTTTTCGATGGCCTTGAACCGATTCGGCCTAAACAGGTTTGGCTCGCGATTCTGCTGGCGACTGTTTCTGGGCCATTCGGGCTTTTTTATTGCACAACGCTGGGTGGCGTTGTCATGGTTGTGGTTTCGTTCGTGGTTCAAATCTTGTTGGGAAGAGTGACCGGCTATTTATTGCTGCTGCCTGTATGCATCTTCTGGG
The DNA here is from genome assembly GCA_049693315.1 of Rhizomicrobium sp. Taxonomy (GTDB): domain Bacteria; phylum Pseudomonadota; class Alphaproteobacteria; order Micropepsales; family Micropepsaceae; genus Rhizomicrobium. The sequence continues at coordinate 1,642 of JBAVPS010000472.1, forward strand.
CCTGGCAGGCCGCGCGGGAGTCTTCATCCATCACAGATTGGAGAAAGAACAAGTCCGACAGGTAATGTCTGATAATGTATATTCTGTAGACCTCAGACCCACATCGCCCCTTCGATCATCTTTATCCGATTCGCGCTACCATCAGTCATGCACCCACGCACAGCCCTTGCTCTGACTCATGTGCCTTTCGAAGACCTCGACGCGCTCGATGCGATTCTGCGCGAACGTGGCTTTGCCGTTGCCACCGTCGAGGCCACCGCGCCAGTCTTTCCGCGCCAGCAACTGCTCGATGCCGATCTCGTCGTTGTGCTCGGCGGCCCCATCGGCGTCTATGAGACCGCGGACTACCCGTTTCTGAAGGACGAAATCGAAGCCATCGCCGCCCGGCTCAAGGCGCGCAAGCCCACCGTCGGCATCTGCCTTGGCGCACAACTGATCGCCACGGCCCTCGGCGCCAAGGTCACCCCAGGAAAAAATGGTTCCGAGATCGGCTGGAGCGCGCTCCATGCGCCCGAATCCAGCCCGAATTTGGCCACAAAAACAGCAATTTTGGACACAAAAAAGCCAGTTTCAGACGCCTTTGCGCCACTGCTCGCTGACGGCCTCGAAGTCCTTCATTGGCATGGAGATACCTTCGACATCCCCACAGGAGCCGTCCCCCTGGCCAGCTCCGGCCAATACCCAAACCAGGCCTATGCTATTGAAAATTATGTAGTTGCCCTACAGTTTCACGCCGAGGTCACCGCCATCGGTCTGGAACGCTGGTACGTCGGCCACACCGGCGAGTTGCGCTCGAAAAGCATTGATATTCCAGCACTTCGCGCCGCCGGACTTCGCAACGCCCCCAGGCTCGAAGCCGCAGGAAAACAATTCTGGAAGGCCTGGCTGGACCTCGCCTTTGGCTCTTAAATCATTCAAAGAAAAGAAGAAAACTACATTTTGTAACGGCCGAGATCTTCGTCGTTCAGCCCTTCGAGCCAACTGCGAAGCTGCTCGGCCGTGGCATTTTCCGCCGGAACAGAGGTGTTTAACCGAGCATTTTGTAGCACTTCGGAATCAACATAGAGCGGGCAGTCGGCGCGCAGAGCCAGTGCAATCGCATCCGACGGCCGCGCGTCGAGCGTAATCAGTTCCTCGCCCTGACGCAGCCACAGAATCGCATAAAACGTATCGGCCTTAAGTTGATTGATCACAACCTTTTCGAGCGAAACCCTCAGACTTTGCATCAGGTTTCGCATCAGGTCGTGGGTCATCGGCCGTGGCGTAGCGACCTTTTCAATTTCCACGGCAATGGCGTTGGCCTCGAAGATGCCGAGCCAGATCGGCATCACGGTATCCGAGGAGACATCCTTGAGCACAACGATGGGCATGTTGGTGGAGGGATCCATCATCAGACCGCGAATGCGAACTTCGACTTCCATGGCTTCCCTCTCCGTGCTACTCGACGGCCTCACCCACGAGGCTGTTGGGATGGGTGGCGGTGATGCGCACCTGGCAATAGCTGCCGGGCGCGGGCGCAATCGGCGAACCGATGGTGAAGTTCACAGGCTTGTTCTGCGAACTGCGGCCTTTGATCTGACCACGCTCCGGGTTTGCTCCCTCAACCATCACTTCCATCACTTGCCCTAAATGCTTCGCGTAATTGCCGCGCTGAATCTCACGTTGACGGTCAAGCAATACTTGAAGCCGCTGGCTCTTCTCCTCCTCCGCCACGGTGTCGATCATGGTCAGAGCCGGAGTCTGTGGGCGCGGCGAATACTTGAAGCCGTAGACGCAATCGTACTGCACCTGGGCCAGCAGGTCCATCGTCTGAATAAAGTCATCGGCCGTTTCACCAGGAAAACCAACAATAATGTCGGTCGACAGCGAGATCGGGCGCTGAGCGGCCTTGATCCAACCAATCCGTTCCAGATACCACTCGGCCGTATACTCGCGGTTCATCGCCTTGAGAATGCGGTCCGAGCCTGACTGCACGGGCAGGTGAATCTGGTCGCAGATGGTCGGGAC
>JBAVPS010000473.1:0-2991 GCA_049693315.1 Rhizomicrobium sp.
CCCCCGGTGCAGCGCGGCTCCACCGTACTGGTCGACAGTCTGGCCACCCTGCTGGACCATTCCAAGCGCTGCTATGGCCGTCAGGGGCTGACCACGCAGGATTCCCTCAAAGACGCCTTGTGTTATCTGGAGCATGGCGAGGCCGCCTTTCTCTATTCTTCTGGTCTGGCGGCGATCACCGGTACGCTGATGGCGCTGCTCGATCATGGCGACGAAGTGCTGGTGGCCGATTGCGTCTATAATCCGACGCGGGCCTTTGTCAGTGGCGCGCTCAGGCGCTTTGGCATTGCGGCGCGTTTCTTCTCGCCCACCGCCACAGCGGAAGAACTGAAATGCCTGATCGGTCCGGCCACCCGGCTGATCGTGCTGGAAGCGCCCGGTTCACTGACGTTCGACATGATGGATATTCCCGCCGTGGCGGCGATGGCGCGTGCCATGGGCGTTATGACCATGATCGATAACAGCTGGTCGGCCGGGGTTTATTTTAAACCGCTCGACCATGGTGTTGATGTCAGCATTCAGGCGCTGACCAAATATGCCGGGGGCCATTCCGATGTGTTCATGGGCTGCGCCGTTGCCCGTGGTGCGGCGGTGGCGCGCTTGCGGGACTCTTATATCGAAACCGGCTGGTCGGTATCGCCCGACGATGCCTATCAGATCCTGCGGGGTTTGCGCACCTTGCCGACGCGGCTGTCCCGCCATGGCGAGAATGCGCTGATCGTTGCCAAATGGCTTGCCGAACAGCCGATGGTGCAGCGTGTCTTATGCCCGGCCTTGCCGTCCGATCCCGGTCACAGCCTGTGGCAGCGGGATTTTACGGGCCATTGCGGTCTATTCGGTGTGGTGCTGCAGCCTGCCGCCGAAGCGCAGATCGAAACCTTGCTGAAAAATCTGCATCTGTTCGGTCTGGGCTATTCCTGGGGCGGGTTTGAAAGTCTGGCGATCTACAGCACGCCGCAACTTGAATCCCGTGCCCAGCCGGAAGATTTCGGCGGGCCACTGATCCGCCTGCATATCGGGCTGGAAGATCCCGATGATCTGATTGCCGATCTCAAAGCGGCGCTGTATCTGGCCTATGCACCCAGTGTGGCGGTGCCGGCGGAGTAAAGCCTTAGCCGAAATAATCCGGGTTGACGGTTTGCAAGGCATCGCGGGCTTGTTTGAGCCAGTCCTCGACCTTGCCGCCCGGGGCCATCGGCACCAGCAGCGATACCGTCGGCAGCGGGCCATAGCGGCGCTGGAAATCGGCCAGTGTGCGGGTCTGATCCCGCATCTGCTGGCCGGTGCCCTGACAAATGTCTTCCATCACCACACGCAAGGTGCGGAAGAACACATCAATGCCATAGGTCATGTCCTGCAACAGGGCCTGACCGGGGCGCATGATGAACTGTTCGGCGCCGTTGATCTGTTGCTGCAGCAATTGCTCGACACGCGCGATCTTGGCCTGCTGCGCCGACAGGGTCAGCAGCTTGCAGCGCGAGCGGACGTAAATTGCAACATCCTGCGGTGTGATGCTTTTGGCTTCGGTGCGCCCGTCGCGAAACGCGATCAGCGCGCGGCGTTCGTCCTTGCTTAAGGTCGGCACCAGATTGGCCAGCTGTTTAGACAGACCGCTGCGTTTCAGATCGGCCAGTCGTGCCGAATGGCGGGCCCAGCGGGCGATGATGGCTGCGCCCTCGCTGGCAGCAAGGTTGCCGAAAGCAAACTGCCGCCGACATTTGGCGGCCAGTGGAAAAATCGCATCGGCGAACGAGGCGAAGATGCGTTCAATCTTCACCGTTTCCTTGACCTCGCTGGCATAGGCATAACAGACCGCCGCCACTTCGCCCTCGGTCTCACGAAAGCGCACAATCTTGCGGATACTTTCGTAGAGCTGATTGACCGTGGTGGGGAAGGTTTCCGGACTGATGCGGTTATCGCGCAGGAAGGATTCAAAGCGCTCGTTGCCGCCGTTTTCCTTAAGGCCAAGCTGGGCCTGCACCAACGTGCGTTCCAGAGCTTCGTTGACATCCAGCCCGCCGAGATATTCGCCGATGGCATATTCGGCAATGTCTTTGAAACCGGCCAGCGGATTGGCGTATTTGATCTTGGGCAGGCGGGCCTGTCGGGCGGTGGCCGAATCCTGAAAGGCGTTCACCGCCGCCATCGATGTGCCATGATCCAGCTGGGCAATGCGCTTCGGGTCGGCGATGGCTGACAGATACAGCCCCAGCGCATAGGCGAACAGCCCCTGCCACAACGGATTGCGGCTTAAGCGGTCAAGGCCGAGAAAGTCCGCATGCAGAAAGATTTTCTTTTGCGCCAGACCGCTGAACAGCGCGTCGATGATGCGGGTCGACCAGGCGTCCGGCGTGTCTTTTTCGCGCCACGACAGTTCCGGGGTGTGATTGAGCTTCAGAAAAAAGGTCAGCGCCTGTAAGGCGACGCGGGGATCGCGCGGCGGGGCAATCACCGGTTTGGCGTTGGTGGCCAGACACAGCATGGCATCCATCACGCCAACCGAATGCAGCTGGATCAGGCCGTATTTGTCGATCAGCGCCGGATGTTTAAGCAGTGCGCGGGCATCGACCGGATTGCTGGCCGCTTCTGCCAGCAGGGCATCACCGTTCATGCCAAAGCGCGTCAGCATATCGGCAATGCGCCGGTTCATTGCCGCTGATGAGTCGCTTAAAGCGGTTTGTGCCGGGCGCGCCGTGGCGGAAACGGTCATTTCTCGGTCATCAGCGCTATATGGTCCCCACCTGAAGCTGTTAATAATGAATTTTCTGCCTCGCCTTATGTGCGAGGGCAAGCCCCTGTCGCGTTGAATGCGATCTGTGCGGTGATTTTTTTCACAAGCGTGTCGCGCCTGATGCGTGCTTTAAAATTTTATGCAATTTTTGATGCGTATTTGCGGGGCTTTGCAACAGCGGGGCGCTGCTGACATGTTTTGCAATAGAATATGGGTTGAGGGTGACGCAAAGCAGGCATAAAGCCACCCCCCGAAAACGC
>JBAVPS010000474.1:0-1657 GCA_049693315.1 Rhizomicrobium sp.
ACATCGGTTTGCATGGCATTGATGGCCGCCATGCGCCGCTGCAATTCGTCGACGCGGAATTTCCGCAAACGGATCAGTGTGTCCTGGCGTTTCATTTCGGCTTACCTTTCCCGACTGGATTGGTACCGAGTATCCTACCCAACGCTTGATACCCATCGGCGAGTGTAATGTGATCATCCTTGGCCTGACCAAGGAAATTTTCCAGCTCGGGATGCAGGCGCACGGCCTCATCAACTTCCGGGTTGGTGCCACTTTTATACGCCCCTAATCGCACCATCTCGGCCATGTCTTCATAGACAGACATCACAGCGCGCGCGCGGCGGATCATGTCGCGTTCTTCCTTGGTGTTGCAGCCCGGCATGGTACGGCTGACTGACCGCAGGATATTGATGGCGGGATAGCGGCCCCGTTCGCCAATGGTGCGGTCAAGCACGATATGCCCGTCCAGAATACCGCGCACCGCATCCGAAACCGGTTCATTGTGATCGTCGCCTTCGACCAGCACGGTGAACAGCCCGGTGATCGAACCCTTGCAGCCGGTCTGGGCGGGGCCTGCCCGCTCCAGCAGGCGGGGCAATTCGGCGAAAACCGTTGGTGTGTAGCCTTTTGATGCTGGCGGCTCGCCCGCCGACAGGCCAATCTCGCGCTGCGCCATGGCAAAGCGGGTGACCGAATCCATCAGCAGCAGCACATGCAGGCCCTGATCGCGTAAGGCCTCGGCCACGCTCATGCCGACATAGGCGGCCTGACGGCGCACCAGCGGCGGCTCGTCTGACGTGGCGGCCACCACCACCGAACGCTTTAAGCCTTCGGGGCCCAGATCATCCTCGATAAATTCTTTCAGCTCACGGCCGCGTTCGCCGACCAGCGCAATGACAATGGCGTCGGCGGTGGTGTTGCGCGCCATCATCGACATCAGGGTCGATTTGCCAATACCCGAGCCGGCGAAGATGCCCATACGCTGGCCTTCGCAGCAGGTTACAAAGGTGTTGAGCGCGCGGATGCCCAGATCCAGCTTACCGCCGACCCGGTTGCGGTTGCTTGCCGCCGGCGGCGGGGCCTTGACCGGATAGGCCTTATGGCCGCGGGGCAGGGCGCCAAGCCCATCCGACGGATTACCGAATCCATCCAGCACCCGGCCAAGCCAGTCTTGCGACGGATAGATCGCGGCGACGTTTTCCTCAAAATCGGCCCGCGCGCCCAGGGGCAGCCCGTCAAGCGCCCCCAGCGGCATGGCCAGCGCCCTGCCATCACGGAAGCCAACCACTTCACAGGGGATTTTCTTGCCTTTTCCAGGGGTTATGCAGACCTGGCCGCCCATGCTGGTGGCCCCGGACGCCCCGGTGATCTCCAGCAACAAGCCCTCGATTCGGTCGACATGACCGAAGCGGCGTAAGACCGGTATGGCGTTAATTTCTTCGTATAAGTCCTGCATCGATAACCCTGACATCCCCCGGGCGTCGCCCTCATCCGACCGTTACAGCGTGATCCTGGCCCCGGCGGAAGGCTCATCATGAACAAAAAGACTTTCCCATGGGTAAACTGCAGGTGTCGAAATAATTGTACTAAGAATAGTTTTTCGCCTTGGTTGTGCTGTTAAGATATGTTTTAATCACTTAATTCTTGCAATGGTTGGCGTTAACTATTTAAGTTTACC
>JBAVPS010000475.1:0-2206 GCA_049693315.1 Rhizomicrobium sp.
ACCTTTCGCTCGTCGAGAACGTTTTACGCTTCGGGCGCACGGGATTCGTCACCTTTGTCGTTCCGCAGGAGTTGTAGATGGACGTTGTTAAGCTGCCGTCATTACCCCGTGTTAAAAGTACGGATGAAACGGATATTTATATCGGCGCACGCCTGCGTTTTTGGCGACGTATACTGAATATTGATTCCAAACAACTGGCGCGCAAACTCCAGATAACCTATCAGCAGCTGCAAAAATATGAAAAGGGCATCAATCGGATAAGTGCAAGCCGGCTCTATAAAATTTCGCAGGAGCTGCAGATTCCGATCAGCTATTTCTACCAGGACATCGATGTCATCACCCAAAGCCCGACCAGCACGCATGAACGTGATGTGCTGAGCATGCGGCTGACAGCCATTGAATTCATGGCAACCGACGTGGCGATGGAATTATGCCGTTGTTTTATTAGTATTCACAACCCCTATACGAAAGAAGCTATGTTGCAATTATTGGTCACGCTGGCGGCGCGTGACCGCAACAGCGCATCACCGCAGATCATCGGCGGGGCGCACAAAAGTGTGAAACCGGCCTGAATGCGCCTGTTATGCAGGGCTTGTTGCAACCGGCGATAATACAGACAACCCCTGATCCATCGTTTATGTAGTGTCTTTAACTATATTGCAGTAAATAAAACCAAACGATCAGAGGTGTTCGCCTGTGAGGGGATATGTCAGTACAAGAAAAGCGTGAAGTAACGTTGCGTGTCGCGGATGAGGCGAATGTACGTAATATCGTCGAAATACATGCCAGATTGCTGGATGCGTATCGCAATAATGCAGCCGTCGTGCTGGACTTAAGTGATCTTGGTGATGTCGATCTGACCTTTGTGCAGCTGATTGAAGCGGCGCGGCGCACCGCGGCTGCCGATGGTAAAGCCATTACCCTGGCGGCCCCGGCGATGGGCCTGTTGCTCGATACATTAGAGCGCGGTGGTTTCCTCAGTAGTAAGCAAGATAACGCGTTCTGGTTATGCGCGACGGAGATGCAGTAATGGCGCAGATTTTGATTGTCGATGATTCCCCCAGCATCCGGCAGACAATTATCATCAGTTTGAGTGAGACCGGGCACAGCATTACCGAAGCGGTTGATGGTGCCGATGGTTTGAGCAAAGCACAGGACCAGCACTTTGATCTGATTATCACCGATCTTAATATGCCCAATATGGACGGGCTGGAAATGATCCGGCATCTGCGTCAACTGCCAGCCTATGCCGGTATTCCGATCTTGTTTTTATCGACAGAATCCGATGCCGGAATTAAGCAGCAGGCGCGAACGGCCGGGGCGACCGGCTGGCTGACCAAACCGTTTGTCGCCGAACAGCTGATCCGCATCATTGAAAAGGTTTTGGCGCGATGAGCGCACAGGACCCCAGGGAAATCTTTCGGGCGGAGTCTCAGGATCTGCTCGAACGTATTGAGCAGGGCTTACTGGATCTGGAAAACGATCCGCAGAATGCCGAACTGATCGCTTCGGTGTTCCGGGCGCTGCACACGCTCAAAGGTTCGGGGGCAATGTTTGGCTTTGATGCTCTGGCGTCCTTTACCCATCACTGCGAAACGGCTTTTGATCGGGTGCGTAAAGGCGAGGCCATGGCAACGCCGGGGCTGATTGCGGCGGTGTTATCGGCGCTTGACCATATGCGGGCACTGGCCGAAGGCGGCAAGGCATCGGCAGAAGATGAGGCCGCGTTGCTGGCCGCCTTGCAAATGGAATCTGAAACACCGTCCGTACCCGTTGCATCCCCGCAGGTGGCTGAAACGAAGACCGCCCCGCATGTAACCGCCTGGCGTATTCGGTTTCGCCTGCCGCCCGAGGCTTTGGTCAATGGCACGCGGCCCTTGTCGCTGCTGGATGAGTTACGGGCGTTAGGGCAGGTCGAGGCGACCGCGCTGCTGGATGCGGTGCCAAGCCTGTCCGGTATCGTGCCGACCGACTGCTATCTGGCGTGGGATGTGGTGTTGACGACGGATGCGCCGCGTTCGGAAATTGAAGATGTCTTTATCTTCGCCAGCGATGATCTGGTGCTGCTGCCCGCCGGTGCGCCGCGGGATGTTGCGGCGGCTGCTCAAACCATCCGCGTGCCGGATGCCGCTGTGGCCGCGCCCGTGCCGCAAGCCGCGCACTTGAAGTCAGACCAGCCCACGGATACACAAAGCGCTACTGCGGA
>JBAVPS010000476.1:0-5438 GCA_049693315.1 Rhizomicrobium sp.
GCGCTTTGCTCCTTTGACCACAGATCGCGGATCGTGGTGGCTTTGACGTTGAGGTCGGCCCAGTTGCCCGCCACGTCGCGCGCCGCCGTATCGCGATTGAATATGCCAACCGCCACCGAACCGTCGGCCAGTTTTTTGGTCCAGATTTCGATCTTGCCGTCTTTCTTGACCGGCAGCCCCTGTGCCCCGGCTTTATCCTGATCAATCGCGATGACATCTTTGTTGCTTAAGATCGCCACGGTTTCCGGTGTCATCGACCGAACATCATTACCCAGAATAAGTGGTGCCGCCATCAGCGCCCACAGGCTGAAATGGGTTTTGTATTCGTCCGCCGTCATGCCACCATTGCCGACTTCCAGCATGTCCGGGTCGTTCCAGCCATTGGGGCCGGTGTGCTTGGGCACGCCATTTTTGTCGAAACCGATCACCGCCATGACATCATATTTGTCTTCAATATCGCCAGTGGTGCGCCACAGATGGCCGCCGACATCGCGGCCCCAGCTGCCGACATCAAAACGGCCATATTCGCACAGGCTATAGAGGATATCGCGCCCGGCGGCGTTCAGCGCTTCACCCATTTCCTGATAGGTGCCATAGACCGTATCGGCGGTGTAATAGAACGCCTCGCCCGAGCACAGATCATATTTCAGATAGTCGATGCCCCATTCGGCATAGGTTTTGGCATCCTGCTGAATATGGCCATAGCTGCCTTCGTATCCCGCGCAGGATTTCGGCCCCGGCGAGGTGTAGATGCCAAGCTTTAAGCCCCGGGCATGCACATAATCGGCCAGCGCCTTCATATCGGGGAAGTGGGCGTTGGGCTGCAACCGCCCGCTGGTGTCGCGCTTACCCTGCCAGCCATCGTCAATGTTGACATAGCTGTAACCGGCATCGCGTAAGCCGGAGGAAACCAGCGCATCGGCAATCTGGCGGATGGTGGCATCGTCGATATGGTCGGCGAATTTGTTCCACGAGCTCCAGCCCATCGGTGGGGTGGCGGCGAGGTTCTTTTGTGCCACCACACGATGCGGCGGCAGGGTGGTGCTATGGAAATCCAGCTTTGCAAGGGCTTTAGCGTTCGCCTTGCTGGCGGGAATGTCAAAGACGGAATCCCACACCCGCCCACTCATGCGGATCTTTTTACCATCCGGTTTCAGCGCGATGTCATAGAGTTTGAGGCGCGGGTTACCATTCGACAGGTGGAAGGTCAGCGTGTCGCCCTCAAGGCGGATGTCGCGCATGTCCTGATCGCCATACCAGCGCGAGGTGACGGTCCCCTGCCATCCGCCAGCATTTTTTTTGACAATGATGCGGGTGAAGCCGGGAAAATCCGGCCCGGCGCCAAAGACCCAGCCGCCGCTGGGCGGTGCGGCAGATGCAGCGGCGACGGTGGCAGCAAAAGCCCCGGCCAGCATAAGATGAAATGCGGTTCGCAAAATGACCCCCTTGCTATTTGGTTTAACTAAAGTTCGGCACCGCGCCCGCCGCAAGTGCTTTTGCGGGGCGAGATATGCATATTGTATAATTTATACTTGACGCTCAAGGTGGTGAACCATATTCTTTATCTTATTGGTGTGAGTGCCGTTGAAGGGGACGTTTTCGGTACGCTTGGGTGGTTTGAACGTCTGCAAACGGATCTGTGGTTATGCGTAGCTTAGGGCTTAGTTCGAAGATGTTCTTCGGGCGCTTCAATTGTTTTGCTGCGGGGACTGCCTCCCCATGGTCATTACTCGGGCGAAACAATCCTGGCGTCTGCCTGCACGATGCTTCGGTTGTGCTGTCTGAACGCAGTATGGCGGGGGTAAAGTCCGGCAGACGCCATTTTTTTGAAGCTTGGTAGCGTTTTTTCCGTATCTTAAAATCTGGTGGGGTGGGTGATGATGAATCGGCTGGTGCGTTCACAGACGGTGCGTTCTCGGGGCGGTATGGCCCGGCAGTTTTGCGTGGTGCTGGCGCTTGGCGGGGCGGCGGCGCTGATGGCGCCATCGGCCGCAGCAATCAGTCTGTGGGGCGATTCCGATACGGCGGTCAGTGCCTTTGATACGGCCGATTTCCATCTGTCGTTACAGAAAACCTCGCAAACCCTGGTTTCGCTCGCCCCAAATGGGGTAGCGGGTTTTGATTTTGCCCCGTCGGCCAAATTCCCCAAGCGGCTCGGCGATGGTGCCTATCGTCTGGGTGATCTGGATGTGCGGCTGCGCGACGTGGGCAGCGACGACTGGCGTGATTATTCTACCGCCTTCAAGCGTGCCCCGGTCAAGGTGCTGGCCCCGGTGGCGGGTGTGCTGGCTGCGGCAGACATCAGCGCCAGCTTTGCCCCCAGCAAGGGGGCAGATTTTCCGTTGCAGGTCACGCGCAGCTGGGCTGTGGTCGATGGCAAGCTGGCAATGCGCTTTACCATCACCAATCCTACCGCCAGGGCGATCGAGATTGGCGGGCTTGGCCTTGCCATGGTGTTCGATAATATCGTCTCCGGCCGCGAGCTTGATGAAGCGCACGAGAAGAATTCTTTCTACGATCCGTATGTCGGTCGTGATGGTGGCTATCTGCAGGTGACACGGCTGAATGGTTCCGGCCCGGCACTGCTGGTGTTGCCGGAAAAAAATACTCCGTTTGAGCTTTATAAACCCATTCTGGATGCTCGCTCCGATAAGCCGCTGCCGATTTATCACGACCCAGAGCCGCGCAATATGACCTTTGAAGGTTTTTACGACTGGATGGTGGCCGCCAAGGGTTTTGCCGATACCGACTGGAAGGGCGTGCAGCAGTGGAATACGCCGACCTCGTTTATTTTAAAGCCGGGTGAAAGCCGCGACGTTGTGGTGCGCTTTGTGCTTGCCCCCGCGGTGCGCAAAATCGAAGACACCTTGATCGCCAATCACCGCCCGGTGGCGGTGGGTGTGCCGGGCTATATCGTGCCTGATGATCTGCCCGCCAGCCTGTTCGTGCATGCGGCGCAGGCGATCACATCTGTATCGGTCTATCCCGCTGGTGCGCTGGAAATCGGCGCAGCCAAGCCGGTCGATGGCGGCTGGTTGCGCTATAGCGTGACGGGCAAAATTCATGGCCGGGCGCGGCTGACACTCAGCTATGCTGATGGTTCCGAGCAGACCGTGCAGTATCTGGTGACCAAGCCCGAGGCGCAGAAGGTTGCCGATATGGGCCGTTTCCTGACGACGCAGCAATGGTACGACAATCCCAAAGATCTGTTTGGCCGTTCCCCATCGATCATGGGGTATGACCGTGAAAAGAACGCCATCATCACCGAGGATGAACGGGTGTGGGTGGCGGGCCTCAGCGACGAGGGCGGGGCAGGCTCCTGGCTGGCCACGATCATGAAGCAGCTTGATAACCCGGTGCCGGAAGAAGTCGCCAAGTTTGAGACCTTCGCCAATCACACGCTGTGGGGTTCAATTCAGGTGTCGTCCGGCCCGGATCAGTATGGCGTGCGCAAAAGCGTGTTCTATTACGATCCTGAGCATATGCCCGCAGGCACCTATGATCCGTCGATCAACTGGAAAACCTGGGCGGCGTGGAGCAAGAAGGATGCCGGTGATATCGGTCGTTCCTTCAACTATCCTCATGTCGCCGCGGCGTGGTGGACGCTGTACCGGCTGGCCCGTTACCATCAGGGCATGGCCACCGGGGCAAGCTGGCAGACCTATCTGACGCGCGCTGCCGAAACCACCAAAGCGATGATGACGAAAGCGCCGTACTACACCCAGTTCGGCCAGATGGAGGGCGATGTTTTCGTTGCCATCCTGAACGATCTCAAACGCGAACACATGACCGACGAGGTCCGTGCGGTCGAAGCCCTGATGAAAAGCCGGGCGGACCATTGGAAAACCCTGAAATATCCCTTTGGTTCGGAAATGCCGTGGGATTCAACCGGTCAGGCCGAGGTCTATGCCTGGATGCGGTATTTCGGTTATGCCGATAAGGCCGCCGCCACGCGCGAAGTTATTCTGGCCTATGATCCGACTATTCCGCACTGGGGCTATAACGGTTCGGCCCGCCGCTTCTGGGATTTCCTCTATGCCGGGAAACTGTCGCGGATCGAACGGCAGCTGCATCACTATGGCTCGTCCAACAACGCACTGGCGCTGTTCGATGCCTATCGCGCCAATCCGTCTGATATCTATTTGTTGCGGGTTGCCTATGGCGGGCTGATGGGGTCCTTAAGCAATATCGACGAGGATGGTTTTGGCGCTTCCGCCTTCCATTCTTTCCCCGACAAGATGGCGTTTGATCCCATCAATGGCGACTACGGTATGAGCTTCTTTGCCCATGCCTATAGCGCGGCATCCTATCTGGTACGCCATCCCACATTCGGCTGGGTAGGATTCGGCGGCACGGTCAGCGAAAACGGTGACGAAGTAACCATCCTGCCGAAGGACAGCGCCCGCACCCGCGTGTTTATTGCGCCGGCGGGGCTGTGGTTGACACTGGATGCGGGAAAGTTCATGGAGGTGGCCTATAGCCAGAAAACGGGCAAGGTTTTGCTCACCTTGGCACCGGCCGATGCGCACACACCTGCCGCCAGTCTGAATATTGCTGTAACCACGTCGGATGGCACATCCTATGCGGTGGCGGGCAAGACAGTTAAGGCGGAAAATGGCGGTTATGTCGTCGCGCTTGGTGCGCGTGCGACCAAGGTGGAACTGACACCCGCAACTGGCAGGTGAATTGCCGATTTGCGAGGGTGCCATGACTGATCCCAAGGCCGTCTATCCGAAGGCCAAAAGTGCCGCCATGCTGGACGAGTTGTCCAACTATGTCATCGCCGAACCGTATCCGTTCGTTGTCGATCTGGAGCATTCGCGCGGCATGGCGCTGGCAACCGTGGATGGCGACCGGATTACCGACTGGGGCGGTCTCTATGGCTCCAAGCTGCTGGGCTATAATCATCCACGCACCTTCGAGCCGGATTATACCCGCCGTCTGGTGATTGCCTCCAATACCAAGATTGCCAATCCGGATTTTCTGACCCCGGAATGTCTGGCCTATTACCGCTTGCTGCACCGGCTGGCCCCCAAATGCATGGCCGGGCACAAGGTCGAGGTTTATGCGGTGAATTCCGGTGCCGAGGCGGTCGAGAATATGATGAAGTATTTCATCAATCTCTATCACCACAAGCAGATGGCCAAGGGTAAGCTGTCACGCACGCCGCGCTTCATCTATTTCGATCAGGCTTTCCACGGCCGCACGGTCTATGCCCTCAACGTCACCACGCTGGCCAACGACCCGATCGCCACGCGCGACTTTCAGGGTATCGTCGCCGGCAATTTGCAGGTGCCGTTTCCCGAATATGATGCCCGCCTGTCCGATGCCGACAATGATGCCCGCGTCACCAAGACCCTCGGTATGCTGGAATCGCTGATGAGCGGGTATCGCGATGAAATCGCCGGTGTGGTGCTGGAACCGCTGCAGGGGGCCGG
>JBAVPS010000477.1:0-3664 GCA_049693315.1 Rhizomicrobium sp.
GTTCATTGTCGGGCGCAAACAGTACCTCCTGCAATTAATAGGTCCTGACCCTAAAGCTGCCGGCCTTTTTTGTTGATGTTCGGCAGCTTAGCCGAAGACGCGGGCGAAAATCGCATCGACCCGCTTGAAGTGATAGCCAAGGTCGAACAGTTCTTCGAGCTCCGCCACCGGAAGGGCGCCGGTGACTTCCGCGTCCTTCTTCAAAAGATCGAGCAGATAGCCCTCCCCGCCGAAGGCCCGCATGGCATTTCGCTGCACCAGCGCATAGGCGGTTTCGCGCGCCACGCCCTTCTGGGTCAGCGCCAGCATGACGCGCTGGCTGTGGACCAGCCCGTGGGTGGCATCGAGATTCTTCTGCATTTTCTCAGGATAAACCACCAGCTTTTCGATCACACCGGCGAGCCGCCCAAGGGCGAAATCGAGCGTAATGGTGGCGTCGGGGCCGATATAGCGCTCGACCGAGGAATGCGAGATATCGCGTTCGTGCCACAGCGCCACATTCTCCAGCGCCGGGGTGACATAGGCGCGGACCATGCGCGCCAGCCCGGTGAGGTTTTCCGACAGGATCGGGTTGCGCTTGTGCGGCATGGCCGAAGACCCCTTCTGGCCCGGCGAGAAATATTCCTCCGCCTCGCCCACCTCAGTACGCTGCAGGTGGCGGATTTCCACCGACAACCGCTCGACCGAGGCGGCCACAACCCCCAGCGCCGCGAAGAAGGCGGCATGGCGATCACGCGGAATGACCTGGGTCGAAACCGGTTCGACCGTCAGGCCAAGCTTTTCGGCGACATGGGCTTCCACCGCCGGATCGATATTGGCAAAGGTGCCGACCGCACCGGAAATGGCACAGGTCGCCACCTCGTCACGGGCGGTAACCAGCCGGGCGCGAGCGCGGACAAATTCAGCGTAATAGCCGGCGAGCTTCAGCCCGAAGGTGGTCGGTTCAGCGTGAATGCCGTGGCTGCGGCCGATGGTTGGGGTGAATTTGTGCTCAATGGCGCGTTTCTTCAGCGCGTCCAGCAGCTTGTCGACATCGGCGATCAGCAGGTCTGCGGCGCGCTTCAGCTGCACCGCAAGGCAGGTGTCGAGCACGTCGGACGAGGTCATGCCCTGATGGACAAAGCGCGCCTCCGGTCCGACGATCTCGGATAAGTGGGTCAGGAAGGCGATGACGTCATGCTTGACGACTTTTTCGATCTCGTCGATGCGGTCGATGTTGAAGGTGGCCGGGCCACCCTTTTCCCACACCTTGGCGGCGGCTTCCTTCGGGATAACCCCAAGTTCAGCATTGGCGTCGGCGGCATGGGCCTCAATCTCGAACCAGATGCGGAATTTGGTTTCGGCCGACCAGATGTCGGTCATTGCCTTGCGGGCATAGCGGGGGATCATGGGCAGGTTCCGAATTTAAGTTTTCAGGGACTTCTACAACAAACCGAACGATTTGAAACTGGCATAGCCGCCGCGGCCGACTACGATATGGTCATGCACAGTAATTTTGAGCGCTTTGGCCGCCTCGACGATGGCGCGGGTCATCTCGATATCCGCCCGGCTGGGGGTGGGGTCGCCCGAAGGATGGTTATGCACCAGAATGAGACACGATGCGGATAGTTCCAGCGATCGCTTGAGAATTTCGCGTGGATAGACCGGGGTATGGTCAATGGTGCCGGTGGACTGCACCTCGTCGGCGATCAGCACATTCTTGCGGTCGAGGAACAGAACCCGGAATTCTTCGCGCGGCTCGCGGGCCATGGCGGCGGCGCAGTAATCCATCAGCCCGGCCCAGGAACTTAAGACCGGCTTGTTCATCACCCTGGCTTTGGCCAGACGCAGCGCGGCGGCCTCAATAATTTTCAGGTGGGTGGCGACAGCCTCACTCACCCCTTCCACTTCCAGCAGGCGGGCGCGGGGGGCGGCCAGCACCTCGCCATAACCGCCGAACCGGGCGATCAGCGCCTTGGCCAGTGGTTTGACATCGCGCCTTGGGATGGCGGCAAACAGGCTGAGCTCCAAAAGCTCATAATCCGGCATTGCCGCGCCATTATCGGCCAGAAACCGCTCGCGCAGGCGTTCGCGGTGACCATGGTAATCCGGTGGCGGCGTCTTTTTTTCTGCGGCGTGACCGTGCGCCGGGTGGGGGGCGTTTTGCGGCCTTGTCACGGTCTCTGTCTCGGGCCTTGCCACAGGCACCTGAAGGGCTGCACCGGTAAAAATATGCAGCGCTTCGGCGGCCTGATCCGGGGCCGGATCAGAATTGGGCGGTAGGTTTATCGAGCCCTTTGGGCGACAGGGTGAAGATTTCGATGCCATTCTCGGTCACGCCAATCGCATGTTCAAATTGGGCAGACAGCGAGCGGTCACGGGTGACGGCGGTCCAGCCATCACTTAACACCTTCACGCCATAGCCCCCCAGATTAATCATCGGCTCGATGGTGAAGAACATTCCGGGTCTGATCGGATATCCGGTCCCCGGCTTACCATAGTGTACGATGTTAGGCAGGGCATGGAAGACCCGACCAAGGCCATGACCGCAAAAATCACGCACCACGGCGCAATTTTCCTGCCCCTCGGCATAGGTTTGGATGGCATGGCCGATGTCGCCGGTGGTGGCACCGGGTTTGACCGCGGCAATGCCACGCATCAGGCTTTCATAGGTGACATCGATCAGGCGCTGGGATTTGCGTTTAATCTCGCCCACCGGATACATGCGCGAGGAATCGCCGTGCCAGCCATCAACGATCACGGTGGCGTCGATGTTGACGATATCGCCTTCTTTTAACGGCTTATCGTTGGGCTGGCCGTGACAGACAACATGGTTGAGCGATGTGCACAGCGTGTAGCGATAGCCGCGATAGCCCAGACAGGCGGGCAGCGCGCCATGGGCGATGGTGAAATCATAGGCCAGCTTGTCGAGATAGGCCGTGGTGACACCGGGTTTGACCTCGGGCACCAGCATATCGAGCAGCTCGGCGACCAGTCGCCCGGCGCGGCGCATGCCTTCAAAGTCTTCCGGCTTGTGGAGGAAAATGGCGGAATGGGCGCGCGCGGTGGCGTCAAAAAGTTCAGCTTCGGACATAGAGGAGGTCATGACGCCATCGGTTACGAATTGCCAGAAAAATTTAGGCTGGCGATCTGCTTTTCGCCAGCCCCAATTTTAACAAAATCCGCAAAAGAAACAGGGCTTTGAACCCGCCCGGCCGCCCGGTGGCTGCGGGGGTGTGGCTAAAACAGCCCTTCGATCTGCCCGGCTTCATTGAGATAAATATGGTTAGCGGCAGGCTCGCGCGGCAATCCTGGCATGGTCATGATGTCGCCTGCCAGCACCACCACAAATCCGGCCCCGGCCGACAGCCGCACGTCGCGGATCTTGACCGTGTGGCCGGTGGGGGCACCCTTAACCTTGGGATTGGTCGAGAACGAGAACTGGGTTTTCGCCATACAGACCGGCAGTTTGCCGAAACCGGCGGCTTCAAACGCCCCCAGCTTGCGACGGGTGGCATCGTCGGCGGTAACGTCGCCTGCGCCATAGATCCGGCGGCAAACGGTGTCGATCTTGTCCCACAGGCTGATCTCGTCGGGGTAGAGCGTCTGGAAATCAGCAATCCCGCTGTCGCACAGGCCCGCGACGTGGCGGGCCAGCGCGGCGGCCCCGGCGGCCCCATCGGCC
>JBAVPS010000478.1:0-5833 GCA_049693315.1 Rhizomicrobium sp.
GGTATGGAGGGCGTGCTGCAATCGCGCGGCAAAGATTTTAGCGGAATCCTCAATGGCATTGACCCAACATTGTGGGACCCGTCAGTTGATGCCAACCTTGCGCACACCTATCACCGTGGCAACATCACCGGCAAGCATGTCTGCAAGGCAGATCTGCAACGCGAGGTCGGATTACCGGTTTCGGCAGATACGCCGCTGATTGGCTATGTCAGCCGGCTGACCCATCAGAAGATGGCCGATATTGTCGCTGACATCACGCCGTGGATCACCGAACAAAATGCCCAGTTTGTGCTGGTAGGCGAAGGCGAACCGGCCATGCAAGCCGCATTCCTCGAAGCACAGGAACGCTATCCACAAAACGTTTCGGTATATATCGGCTATGGTGAGCCACTGGCGCATCGCCTGCAGGCAGGCAGTGATATTCTGCTGGCTCCGGCACGGTTTGAACCTTGCGGCCTGACACAGCTTTATGCCCTGCGCTATGGCACGGTACCAGTGGTGCGCCGCACGGGCGGTCTGGCTGATACCGTGGTGGATGCCACTGCGGAAAATCTCAACCAGCGTACCGCCACCGGTTTTGTTTTTGAACAGCCGGAAAGAGCAGAATTAATTGGCGCACTGGCCCGCGCCATTGATTTGTATCGCGAGCCCTTAGGCTGGCGCCGCCTACAAACCTACGCCATGGCGTTGGACTTCAGCTGGGATGCCAGTGCCGCCCGCTATATCGAACTGTATCGTGATGCCAGCGGCACACCAAGCCTGAAGGTTCCGTCCGTGGCACAAATCCGTGCGCCTCAGATCGAAAAAACACGACAGAACATCGCCTGAGGTTACACGTTGTAGCGTTGCGTAATGAGTTATGGGTACCTGCGTATAAAATGATCTGTCGTTCGGGGAACGCACAGGGTCAGCCACCACTAACGAGAGCTAGAGATGACCCATAAGCAAGAAAACACGACCGCATTACTGAAACTGTCCGATACCGACATCCGTATCAGAAGCTATTTGATCTGGGAGCGCGAAGGCAAACCCATTGGTCAGGCGGAACAGCATTGGTACCGTGCCATCTGTGAATTACAGACCGAGCAGCAACCCGCTACTGAGGCCACCATCGCTGCGGCTGGGAAACTGGCCGGCAAGACAGCGACCAAGACAGGCACCAAATCCCGTAATGCCGGCGCAGGCAAATCTGCCCGCCAGGAAGCGCGTTTGTAAGTTAAAGTGATACGGGTGCGGCGATACCACATGCCGCCCCGCCATAGCTTGCACGCCACACCACACCAGACAGGTATAAAACCGCATCATTTTCACGTCACATATCTGGCAGCACGGGAAAAGATGCTTAATTGAGTATAAAATATAGGGTGAGAAACGCCATCGCTGCCGATTATGCTTGGAGGGCAAAATGACCTACGAAAAATATCCCATTACCTTACCACCGGAAACGATCGAACCGACCGAGGAAGCCATCCGCTTGCGCAGTTATCAGATTTGGGAACGCGAAGGCCGCCCCGAAGGATGCGCCCAGGAACATTGGGCCTACGCTAAGGCCGAGCTTGAGGCGGAAATGCAGGAAGCCTCGCTGGCAGGGCTTACGACAGATATTGTTCTGCCACGCCTGCATGTCTCGACCCCGCCGGTGCGCAGCATATCGGAAAAAGTCGCTTCGGATATCGACGCAGGAAAATAACACCCGCCTTATTGATACAAAATACCGGCGGCAGCCTGCCGCCGGTATTTTGTACCTGAGTCCTTGCCAGACGTTATTGCTGCCAGGAGATCAGCGGCAGCTCGGTCGGCAGGAACGCGGCCTGATGATACGGCACGATACGCACCGTGTAATCCTGCACCGGCCGTGCACCGGCAACCACACCGGCATAGATGAAGCCATTGATCGAGCCGGCAATCGCGTTATCCCGGTTGAGCACAATGATTTCGGAATTCACGCCCGGCTTGGCATCGGCATAAAGCTCGACCCGGATATGCTCGGGTGAAATCTCACCCAGGAAAATCGGTACGCTGAGCTTGGCACCTTTTTCACTATCGGCGATCTTGGGTGCCCCGATATGTAACCCCTGCCAGCGATTGGATAGGGTTTCCGACCACTCGTACATCGCCTTGGCCAGCGAACAATTCCCCTTCAGCCGCTCGCGCACCGCCAGCGACTGGGGCAGATAGGCCCGGTTGACATAATCTTCGATCATCCGTGCCCCACCGAATTGCGAGGTCAGCTGGCTCATACTTTCACGGATACGCTTAAGCCACGCCCGCGGCAGCCCGTCGGCATCACGATCGTAGAATTCCGTAATCAGACTATTTTCGAGAAGATCATACAGGCTCTTGGCATCGTGGACGTCGACTTCCTCGGCCACGCCGCCGTCGCCCGAGCCGATGGCCCAGCCAACTTCTGTCGTATAGGCCTCGTCCCACCAGCCGTCCAACGTTGAACAGTTGATGCCACCGTTGACCAGAACCTTCATACCGGAAGTACCGCAGGCTTCCCAAGGCCGCCGTGGGGTATTGATCCAGACATCAACGCCCTGGACCATCTCCTGTGCAATGGCGATATCGTAATCCTCGATGAAAACGATGTGACGGCGGAATTTATGCTGGCGCGCCAGGTTGAGCCATTCCTGGATCATACCCTTGCCAACGTAATCATCCGGATGCGCCTTACCGGCGACGACGATCTGCACCGGGCGGGTTTCATCCAGCAGCAACTTCTCCAGCCGCCCCGGATCGCTGAGCAGCAGATTAGGCCGCTTATATTCGGTGAAGCGCCGGGCGAAGCCCAGCGTCAGCACATTGGGATCAAGCACGCCTTCGGTCTTGCGCACCATATCGGGGGTATAGCCATGCTCGCGCATTTTCTTGGCCAGATTACCGCGCGCCACCTGCACGATGTGCATGCGCCCGGCCCCACGCATGGCCCACAAATCCTCGTCCGAGACATTAATCACACTGGCACCGGCTGATGGCGGATGGCGCCAGCGATCCTTGCCACAGGATTGGGTCCACAGATCATCCGCTCCGGCCGAATCCCAGGTCGGAACGTGCACACCATTGGTGACAAAACCGATTGGAACTTCGCAGGATGGCCAGCGGAAGAATAAAGGCTGGAAAATACGACGGCTAACCTCGCCATGCAAAGCGCTGACGCCCATGCAGATCGCCGACCCACGGGCCGCAAAGAAGGCCATGTTGAACGGCTCGGACGCATCGGACTTGTCCGCCCGTCCCAGCGCCAGCACATCAGCCATTTTGAGGCCGCGCCCGCCCATAGAACCTTCAACATAGGGTCTGAGATATTTGACCAGAATCTCGACTGGGAAACGGTCAAAGCCTGCCGACACCGGGGTATGGGTGGTAAAGACATTGCCAGCACGGGTTGCCCACAGAGCTTCCCAGAAGGTCAGGCCCGAACGCTGGGCCTGCTGATAGGCGCGCTCCAGAATGGCAAAGGCCGCATGGCCTTCATTGATGTGGCAGATTTCGACATCAGGATGCAGCGCTTCAACAACGCGCCAGCCACCGACACCCAGCACGATTTCCTGCATCAGGCGCAGTTCGGTGCCACCACCATAGAGTTTGGTGGTAATGCCACGATCCGGCGGGCTGTTCAGCGCATCATTCGAATCAAGCAGGTAGAGCTTCACCTTGCCGACCTGCGCCTGCCAGATGCGCAAGGAAACCTTGCGGCCGGGCAGATCAATTTCGACCCGCAGCCAGCGCCCGTCTGGCAATACCACCGGCTCGATCGGCATGGCCGAAGGTTCGTTGTAGGGATAAAATTCCTGCTGGGCGCCGTTATTGTCGATCACCTGGCGGAAATAGCCTTCCTGATAGAGCAGGCCAACACCGATAATCGGCACATCCAGATCGCTGGCGGTCTTCAGAAAGTCCCCCGCCAGAATGCCGAGGCCCCCGGCATAGAGTGGCAGGGCCGCGCCCAGACCAAACTCCATACTTAAATAGGCCACACCTTTGACCTTGGAGGCCGCCGGGGTCAGCCGGAACCAGCCCGGCGTCTCCTGATACTGTTTATAGGCGTCGGCAGCCGCCTTTAACCTTTCCAGAAATTGCGAATTCCCTGTCAGGGCTTTTAAACGCTCGGTCGAGGCACTTTGCAGCACGGTCCACGGACTGTGCGTGCGCTCCCAGAGCGTTTTGTCTACCTGTTCCCACAAGGCATCGGCCTCGTGGTTCCAGGTCCAGCGCAAATCGAGCGCCAGAACTTGTAAAAAGGAAATCTCGTCTGGCAACTTTGGCAGTTGAAGGGCAACCATATTTCCTCAGTCCGCTGTTACGTGTTGCAGGTAAGGTTACGAGGCTACGCCAAGGGCATCGTTATGGGGAAAACCTGAACCACCCCGCCCTTGCCACTATCCCCATTTTACCAAGAGTTGTGACAGCTTTCACCGTAAAGTCTTGGCGTTAGATCATTTCATACCCGGAAAAATCTACCTTAACACGTAAGCTATGAAATAACCTTAAATAGCCCCTACCGAATGGCGCGATAATAGGCAGCCTGCCCCCACGGCCGCTGGCACGCCCGCTGACACGCAAAGCGTTTTGGCGAGGCACTTTGCCACCAGGGCGACAAGTAAAATTGATGCCATTCCCCCGTTTACGACGGATGCGGCGCAGGGTATATGATAGCGCTACCAAATCACGTGGATTGCTACTAGGATCGTGGCAATTACAAAAGATAAACTGACAGGGAGCAGACCTAAGGATGTTTCTCGGCATTGATGTCGGCACGTCGAGCGTAAAAGCTGTGCTGATCGACGAAAATGATAAGCTGGTCGCGCAAGGCTCTGGGGCGCTGACCGTCGAACGCCCCCACGCCTTATGGTCGCAGCAGGACCCGGATTCCTGGTGGAAAGCCACTGTAGAAGCGGTTCGCGCCCTGCCGGAGAATCACCGCCGCGCCGTCAAAGCCATTGGCCTTTCCGGCCAGATGCATGGTGCCACCCTGCTGGACGCCGCCGACAAGCCATTGCGCCCGGCAATTTTGTGGAACGATGGCCGTTCGGAAGCCGAATGTGCCGAGCTGGAACAGCGCGAACCCAAATCCCGTGCCATTACCGGCAATCTGGCAATGCCGGGCTTTACCGCCCCCAAACTGGTGTGGGTGGAAAAGCACGAGCCGGAAATCTTCGCCAAGGTGAAGACGGTTCTGCTGCCGAAAGATTATGTCCGCCTCAAACTGACCGGCACCAAAGCCTCGGATATGTCCGATGCCGCCGGAACCCTGTGGCTGGATGTTGCCAAACGCGACTGGTCGGACGAGATGCTCGCCGCCACGCACCTTACCCGTTCGCATATGCCCCAAGCCGTGGAAGGCAATGCCGCCACCGGCACCGTGCTGCCTGCGGTAGCCAAAGAGCTTGGCATTCCCGAAGTTGTGGTGGCCGGCGGTGGTGGTGACAATGCCGCCAGCGCCGTGGGCCTTGGCGTCGTGCGCACCGGCGATGCCTTCTTGTCGCTTGGCACCTCGGGCGTTTTGTTCGCCGTCACTGACAAGTTCCGCCCCAACGCGGAACGCGCCGCCCATGCCTTCTGCCACGCCATTCCGGGGCAGTGGCATCAGATGGCGGTCATTCTGTCAGCAGCGGCCAATCTCGACTGGATACGCGATCTGTGCGGCTTCAAAGACATTCCCGACGTGTTCACGTCGGCCGAAGCCCGTGGCTACAGCAAGGATACGCCGATCTTCCTGCCCTATCTGTCGGGCGAACGCACACCGCACAATGATCCGACGGCGCGTGGCGTTTTCTTCGGACTTGGTGCGGCAACCGAAAAGGCTGATCTGGCCAATGCGGTGATGGAA
>JBAVPS010000479.1:0-2778 GCA_049693315.1 Rhizomicrobium sp.
TAATAAGGCGGGCTGTTTCAAGATGTGGGGTCATGGTGCCAGCATAATGAAACCCACGGCACCAATCAAATAACAGCCCTGCGATGTTTACGCTTGAGTTTACTGCAGATGCAGCACGATCGACGCACCACTGGCCGGAATGGTGAATTGGGTGCGCGAAAAGGCCGGTTGCGACAGACGCGGATGGGCATCACGCGAAAAACCATAACGTTCGAGCGGAATACCAAACAAACCCTGATCGAATTTGTCGTTGCGGTTCACATCCTGATAGCTTTTCACGCCGTAAACACCCGGCGGCACCTTGGTGAACGTCACCACGGTTTCCGGGGCCACAGCCGGAACAATGCGGTCCATCAGCGGATCGGCATTGTCATCATCCCAGATTGCGGCGTTGTACAAAGCCACATGCAGCAGGCCACCTTTGGGATCGATATTACCGACGCGCACCGTCAGGCTGGCGGCCAGTCCGGCACCAAACAACGCAGCAGAGCAGAAAACAACAGCCAGAATAAAGCGCATGGGAACGTTCGTCGCTCTAATTGTGCAAATGAACGATGACTTTGTTATCGCCTGTGCTGGTGGCAAAGCGGATATCGCGGAAGGACGGTTTTTTAACCCGTCCGGTATAATTGGAATAGCCCTGCGGTTCCGACGAAGCACCGATCAGTGTGCGTTCCTGTTTGCCGGACTGATTGAGGTCCTGCACGACATGAACGCCATAGGTTCCGGCGGGAACGCCGACAAAGGTCACATTGGCGCTGGTGCCGTTGACCTTGACGCTGCGCGACAGCACCGCCGTGCCGGCATCATAGGTGTCGGCGGTAAAAAGCTCGACATGCAGCGTGCCACTGCGGCCGCTGATCTGATCGATCCGGACGGTCAGCGTGCTGAGCGCATCGTCCGCCGCAGCCGCGCTCAGCAGGCCGCCCCAGGCGATGGCCAGTGCCGCCAGCCTTAAAGCCCCCCGCCGGGTAAGAATGTGCTGTATAGTCGATGACATAAACAAAACTCCCGCATCTGACACCAGCATAGCATGGCTGGCCGCAGATGCGGGAGTATCGTTCGACGCGCCTTTCGTTAAAAAAGCGCGATAAAACAGGACCCGGACGTTAACCTGGCGTCCTTAAGCCAGGGTCGGATCAAGCTTCTTGCAGGCGACAATCAGTTCGGCAACCGCCGCAACCGAGCTGTTGAAAGCGGTCTTTTCTTCCGCCGTCAGCTCAAGCTCGACAATGCGTTCCACGCCCTCGCCACCGATCACCGCCGGAACCCCGACATAGGTGTCTTTGACGCCGAACGGACCATTGAGATAGGCCGCGACCGGCAGAACGCGTTTTTCGTCTTTAAGATAGCTTTCAGCCATCGAAATAGCCGAAGCTGCCGGGGCATAGAAAGCCGAACCGGTCTTGAGCAACTTGACGATTTCGCCGCCGCCATTGCGGGTGCGCGCGATAATGGCGTCGAGCTTTTCCTGACTGATCCAGCCCATTTTGACCAGTTCCGGCAACGGAATGCCCGATACGGTCGAAAAGCGCGGCAGCGGCACCATGCTGTCGCCATGGCCACCCAGCACAAAGGCGCAAACATCTTCCATGCTGACGCCCATTTCCTCGGCCAGGAAATGGCGGAAGCGGGCAGAATCGAGCACCCCGGCCATGCCCACCACTTTGCTGTGGGGCAAACCGGAGAATTCGCGTAACGCCCACACCATGGCATCAAGCGGATTGGTAATGCAGATGACGAAGGCATTGGGGGCGTACTGCTTGATCCCCGCACCGACCGCCGACATGACCTTGAGGTTGATGCTGACCAGATCATCCCGGCTCATCCCGGCTTTACGCGGCACACCGGCGGTGACGATAACCACGTCCGCCCCGGCAATATCGGCGTAATCGTTGGTGCCGGTAAGCGACGCATTATAGCCCTCCACCGCACCAGCCTGAGACAAATCGAGGGCTTTGCCCTGTGGCAAGCCCTCGGCAATGTCAAAAATCACCACATCGCCCAACTGCTTCAAACCAACCAGAAGTGCAAGCGTACCGCCGATTTGACCGCCGCCAATCAGCGCAATCTTTTTTCTAGGCATTCCTACAACCCTTTATATATTTTTTTTGCTGTGAACGTCGAAACCGCCCCAAAAACGGTCTGACAGTCAGATGAAATGTACCGCGTTTAAACTTATACGTGAGGTACAAAAATGACGCGGGCGACCGGCACGTGGCGCGGGGCCAAAGCGGCCCGTCACGGGGCGACGACAGACGGTCCAGCAAAGGACAAATGTCTGAAAAAGTTTGCAAAAAACAAAAACGGACGGAGCCATTACGACGCCGCCCGTTTTTGCTTAAAGCAACAGTGCCTGCGCTGCAGGGCCGAAACCGGGTATCCCCGTTCCGGATGAAGCACTAAGCGGAGATCCAGGTTTAGATGGATTCCTTCAGCTCCTTGGCGGGGCGGAAGGCGACCTTCTTGCTTGCCTTGATCTTGATGGCTTCGCCGGTCGCCGGGTTGCGGCCCATACGGGCGGCGCGCTTGCGAACCGTCAGGATACCCAGGCCATTAAGGCGAACGCGGGCGCCCTTCTTCAGGTGCTTGGTGATCAGCTCGATCGTGTCATCGATCAGCGCCAACGCCGCTTTGTTCGACAACTCGTTCTTCGTGGCGAGCTGAACACTCAGCTGACGCGTGGAGATGGTTTCGACTTTTGCCTTGGCAGTCTCTTTTGCCTTGGCGGTCTCTTTTGCCTTGGCGGCTACCTTAGCCTTGGGGGCTTCTTTAGCC
>JBAVPS010000480.1:0-1738 GCA_049693315.1 Rhizomicrobium sp.
GATAAGAATGGTTTGATTTGCGAGCGTCATGATGTGCCTTTGCGATTGCTGTGGTCACCCAATGTAGGGACGCCCGCCCGCAGAAGCATATGACTGCATTTGTCAGGTAATACACAAATAAGTGATATCTGAAATACCGGTTACACCTGACCTGACACGATCATCAGAACAGGATCAGGGCTGCTTTCGTACCTTACTCCACTGCCACCATTTAGTTGCCTCGCCGGTGCGGGCCTGATGAATGGCGGCGGTAAAAACATCATGGACACAAGGATCCTGACGCGTGCCGGTCAGTGTGCACAGCCGGGTATATAATTCATCCGCCTCGGCCGCTGCCAGTTCCGCCACACAATTGATGCCCAGACGCCGAAAATCTTCCCGCGTCGCCGGGCCGACATTGGCCAGCGCCATCAGTTCGTCTTTGGTCTTTTTTGCCATGGCATCCACCCCAGGATAGTTTCTTGCTACCCAAAACACCTTTGGCCGGATCACCCATCCGACAGATTCACGCAAAAAATCTCATGCTTCGACTTGGCTCAGCATGAGGGTTGGGCACGTATTAGTATTCTAAAGCCCTCATCCCGAGCCCGTCGATGGATGAGACCATATCCGATCACACCCTATTTCGCGCGGCTGCCGAACATTTTCGGTACATTGGGGCGGGACAGTCGCTGACCGCGTTTCATCGGCTTCTTGCCACCCGCTTTATCGGCGTGGACTGCGGCATCCGCCGCGTCGGCCACCGCGCTCTGGCGGGCAAAGGGATCGTCAGCCACCGCCAGATCGACCGCAGTCAGGCGTTTGATTTCGTCACGGATACGGGCAGCTTCCTCAAACTCCATATCGCCGGCGGCCTTTTTCATACGCCGCTCAAGCTCCTCGAGATGGGCCTTTAAGTTACCGCCAATATACTCGCGCCCGGCATCGGCCAGCCCGGTATCGACCAGCACATGGTCACGTTCATAGACCGAGCCCATCACATCAGTGATGTTCTTCTTGATCGAGGCCGGGGTGATGCCATGCTCAGTATTATAAGCCTGTTGCTTGGTGCGGCGCCGATCGGTTTCGCTGATGGCGCGCTGCATCGAGCCGGTGATTTTATCCGCATACAGAATGACACGGCCGTCGACATTACGCGCTGCCCGCCCGATGGTCTGAATCAGACTGGTTTCACTGCGTAAGAACCCTTCCTTATCGGCATCCAGAATGGCGACCAGCGCGCATTCGGGAATATCAAGACCTTCGCGCAGAAGATTGATGCCAATCAGCACATCAAACGCCCCCAGCCGCAGATCACGAATAATCTCAATCCGTTCCAGCGTGTCGATATCCGAATGCATATAGCGCACGCGAATATCCTGTTCGTGCATATATTCGGTGAGCTTTTCCGACATCTTTTTTGTCAGCGTGGTGACCAGCACGCGGTAGCCTTTTTTCGCCACCTTGCGACATTCGGCGATCAGATCATCGACCTGGGTTTCGACCGGGCGAATTTCCACCGGCGGATCGATCAGCCCGGTGGGGCGAATAACCTGTTCAACGAAGGTGCCGCCGGTGCGTTCCAGCTCCCACTTGCCGGGGGTGGCCGAAACGAACACACTTTGCGGCCGCATCGCATCCCATTCGTCAAACTTCAAGGGGCGGTTATCGAGGCAGCTGGGCAGGCGGAAACCGTAATTGGCCAGAGTCGATTTACGACTAAAGTCCCCCTTGAACATGGCACCGATCCGCGGCACCG
>JBAVPS010000481.1:0-8402 GCA_049693315.1 Rhizomicrobium sp.
CATCCCAACCCAGCGCGGCCATCTCGGCGCGCGACATCGGCAGAAAGGGCGCGGGCTTCATGCCCTTGCGATATTTCGGGCGGGAAAACAGCGGCACCGGCGGTTTACCGATATCCTGGGGGGCGTCTTGCGGGGGCATTTTCGTCTGGTCGGGCATCATTATGCGCCGTGATACCACGGATTGACGCAAATGCGAGAGGCAGCATCGGCTTTCGCACCCCATCGCCGCCATAAAAAATACGAATGTGTTTTATGTGGTTAAAGAAATGCTGGCACAGGCAGACAGTACATCACACATCAATAAAATCAATTGGTTATAAAAAATGACCGGCACAGGTAACGCCCTGGTAAAGCGGATCTCTGGTGCAACCTGCGTTTACACTACGTGACCGACACGGCACTGATCGGTCACGCAGCCTTCGCGTTTTATTGGTTATACCGCGGTGTGGCGCGCCAACCGGTCGAGGTGAACGAAGTGCGGATGTTTGCGGGCTTCTTCGTTGCGACGGATCGCCGGGTTTTCATCGATCACCTTTTCCGGCTCGATCACCCAGACGGCGGCAAGGTCAGCATCCGGCCGCTCGGCCCGCAGGCGGTTATACTGCTCCTGAAACAAAGGACCGGTGATATGGGCCTTGATCGGTCGCCCCTTGATCTGCACCGCCCGGGCCCCCTGCCCGACCAATAAAACCGACACCGTTTTATCAAACCAGATGCTGCGCACCATATTGCTGTTGCTGCGCGAGGATTCCAGCTGTTCGAGGTAGTAGAGGTTGCCATCCTCGCCAAGCTGCAAGGATTGCTTGACCACCGCATGGGGCACACCATCGCCATCCACTGTTGCCAGAATTTTCACCGTTGCCGGGTCCTGCAGCAGTTCAACAACACGTTCACTGAAAATGAGTTTTTTCATTTGCTTTAATCCGCGTAATGCAGCCGGGCCAGATCGCTGTCGGAATGATTGCCGCAGCGGCGATAATCGTCAAAATCCACACTCAGATTGTATTTGAGGCGCAGATTTTGCAGCCCCTGCGCCAGACGAATAAAATAATCGAGCGACGGCGATTTTTGATCGGCAAACTGCGATCCGGCCTGTGGCATCCAGATGGTGTGCACCGTGGTGACGCCCTTTTCGGCCAGTGATTCCGCTTCGTCGAGGGTAGATTTCAACGCATCGTCTTCCGATGTGAAACCATGGGGACCAGCCAGTTCCACGCCACCGACAATGCCGGTGCTGATATTGCCACGGCCGAAGATATCGACACCACGGATCAGGCGGTTTTTCCATTCCTGATAGCCGACCCAGCACGCCTTTCCGGGGCAGATCCAGTTGAACTTTTCTTCGTTCAGCACTTCAATATCGGCAGTAAAGCTACCCAGCCCGGTTTCCTCGCGTAAGCGCCGCAGCTGCCTTTCGTTATAAGAGGTCGCCAGCAGCTGACTGGGGAAACGCTGTGTGGCAAAGGTTTCCGCAATTACATGCAGGATGCTGATGTAATAATCGACCTCCAGATCGCCGACATCAGCCCCCTTGACCATGGTGCCGCCGGTAATATGGATGTTGGTAAAGCGCCCACCCTCTTTTAAGGCTTCGGTGAAGCACTCCTTGACATCTTCGGGATTAAGCCGGGTCGGCAAATGATAGGCCGCCCTCAGTTTCTGATGCACATTGGGAAGGCTGCAGAATTTACAGCCCTGCGCATCGACATGATAAAAATAGCAAAAACTGGTGACGAACAGATCAAGCCGCTGCGGACGGGCCGACACCACTTCGCGCATCAACAACCCGGAACTGGTTTTCAGATCGTAATATTTCGGCTTGGGCCACAGATCGACATCCTCGACAATCTCGCCATCATCGACCAGCACAAATTTACCGTCGACATAATCCACATCATAGGGATCTTTTTCGATCGACTGCGGCATCACCAGCAAGGTCGTACCATCGCGCAATAACAACGAATGGGGAAAACGGTGGCCTTGCCAGGTGTAAAGCTGATGGATCTCGGGGTTCATCGCCGCCAGAGTGCGCTTGGTATAATTCACACCCCGGCGATGGACATCAATTTTCCGGGCGATCAGGCGCGGGAAATCGGGATGCTGCGCCACGACATCATCGAAGCTTGGCTCGATGCGATATTTTAATTTTCCAACGGCAGACATGAAAACCTCGCTGAGGATTATAGCTGCTTGCCGTTGCTGCGACGGGCACATTTACGACCACGCCCGCGCAATCACGACAAACTATATGTAGATTATTCGGAATAACGTGATAGCAATCCAATAAAATTGATTTCCCAATATATTTATGGATACTATGCATTCATGCAGATGCGCCAGATCGAGGCTTTTCGCAGTGTCATGCTAAGCGGCGGCATTACCGCCGCAGCCAACATGATGCATATCAGCCAGCCATCGGTGAGCAGGCTGATTGCCGATCTAGAATACGCGATTGGCTATGCTTTATTCGAACGGCGTGGCCGCCACCTGGTACCAACCAAACGGGCTGAAATTTTCTTTGATGCCGTGCGGCAAAGCTTTACCGGGCTTGATCTGTTAGAGCAGGCGGCGCGCCGCATTGGGGCCCACCCGGTCGGCACCATCAGAATTGCCGCCCTGCCCGCACTGGCCGGTGGCGTGTTGCCGCAAGCCATCCGGCAATTTCACCAAACATTTCCCGATATCAAAATCACTGTCGAGGGGCAGAACCAGCGCGGCGTTGAAGACCGCGTTTTTCTGGGTCAGGCGGATATCGGTCTGGGTGTGCAAACCACGCACAAGGACGGCCTGCGCGCCACAGCGCTGGCACAAGCGGAATATGTCTGCGTGCTGCCACCGGGCCACCGCTTAAGCGCAAAGAAAACGGTAACCGCCGCCGATCTGGAAGGCGAAAGCATGATCGGCCCCATGCATGAGGCCGACGCGCTGTGGGATGCCATCGACCGCATGCTGGAAAGCGAGAAGGTCACGGTCAACCGCCCGGTTGAAAGCCAGATGTCTTTTCCATCTTACTGTTTCGTGACTGCGGGGCTGGGGCTGATGATTGCCGAGCCATTTACGGCCCCCTTGTTTGCCCGCAATGGTGTTTGCCTGCGCCGCTTCCGCCCCCGCATTCAGGCGACTTTTACCTTCATTGAATCGGGCACCATTGGACCAGCGTCTGATGCCGTCACCACCCTGCGGGCAATTATTCACCAGGCGTGCGCAGCGCTACTGGCTGAAGTTGATCAGTTGTGTGCAGGCCCGACGGCGCCCCCTCAATCGGCAAAAACAGATGCAGCACCAGTGGGGCTACAGCATACGCCGCTGCGGTAATCAGAAAAATCGGCACATAACTGCCGCCGCGGGACAGTGCCAGTCCGGTGCCCTGCACCATCACCATGCCGGTAACATTGCCCCAGAAGGCCGCCACCCCGGTCACGCGACCAACCTTGGTTTCCGGCATGACATCGGTAATCACACCAAACAAATTGACCGAGAAAACCTGATGCGATGCCAGCGTAAGGCCAAACAACAGCACCGCAATCCATAGATTTCCGGCAAATGGCACCCATAACACAGCCGAAACGGTCAAAGCTGCAGCGGTCATAATCGGGCGGCGGCAGGATTCCATACTTTGCCGCCGTGACAGATGGGCCGGCAACCACCCACCCAACAGCGAGCCAGCCGATGACAGGCCGTAGATAATGGCAACGGGAAGCGCCAGCGCCAGAACATCAAGGTGATAGCTGCGATGCAGATAATCCGGTATCCAAAATAACAGTAACCACCAGGCCTGATCCGACAGCACCTTGGCACCGCTGATGGCCCAGGTCCGCCGGTCCTGCCAGACATCGCGCCACCGCACCGATGGCTCTGCAAGTGATGCTGCCCCATGCCAGCGCCAGCGCACCCGACGGGCCGTGACGTACCAGGCCGCAGCCCAAACCAGACCACAGCCACCGGCCAAAATAAACGTCAGTCGCCAGCCCAGCGACACCGCCAGATGCGAAATCGATAATGGAATGATGATGGCACCGACACAGCCGATGCCACCAATCAATCCGAAATACAGCGAGCGCTGGCCTGCATCGGCAAACAACACCGACAGGGTTTTGACGGTAATTGGGGTGCCCAAAGCCTCGCTCGCCCCCAACGAAAACCGGGCGGCAAGGAATTGACCAAAACCTGTCGCCAAGCCATGCAACGCTGCAGCGATGCTCCAGCTGCCGACGGCAAAGGCGTTGGCGTATTTCGGCTCAACCCGATCAACAAACCAGCCCGCAAAGGGAAAGGCCGCCGCGGCGGCAAGCTGAAATACCGCCACCAGGGTGCCATAACCGGCATCGTTCCAGCCCAGATCGACTTCCATCATTGGCTTTAGTAACGCAATAATCTGCCGGTCGGCCTGATTGAGAATGCCAGCCGTCAGAAGCAGAAATAACAAAATTGTCCGTGCGGATTTCGACATGATACCCCACTTAAAAAGAAGTCGCGGCCAGGCCTTATTACCGGCCCCATAACCAGTTCATCGCCCCGGCCGCGCCCCCCCTCACATGTGCTTTTAAAAATCCTTATGCAGATTGATACCGACATAGCGGCTGTCATCACGCGGCACCCAACGGGTGACATAGCCAGCGCTGCCGGAAGCCGCCGTAGCGCCGGTACTTTGCAGATAAGATGCATAATGATGGTTGAGCAGGTTTTTGACCGTGAAGCTTACGCTCCAGTCGGAAACATGGTTTTCCAGACTGATGTCAGCGTTCCAGATCCCGAAAGAGTTTTCGATGGTATCGGGGGACTCGCTCAAATCATACTGAACCTTGCTTTGCCAGCGCGTATCCGTGCCGAAATCCAGATCAAAGCTGTTGCTCAAGGGGTAACGATAATCTGCCCGCAGACTGAATTTCCAGGCTGGCGTAAAGGGTAAGGGCTGCCCCGCGATTGCCCAGTTACGCCCGACAATAGCGGTCTTATCGACATAGGCGTTGGTATAGGCCAGCCCGCCGGATAGCGTCAGCCGCTCCAGCGGTGATGCCGAGAAATCCGCTTCAACACCCTGACTTAAGACCGTTCCGGCATTGACCAGATTAGTCACTACGGTGCCATTAATCAGGTTGGGAAAGTTTGCCTGAAAGTCATGAAACTCGGTATGAAACGCAGCAAGATTGACCAGCAGTCGATTATCAAACAGCTTTGATTTCAGACCAAGCTCAAAAGAATCCGACGTCTCAGGATCGAGCACTTTGCCCTGCGTAGCAGGCAACATGTTAAAAAACACGTTATAGGCCGGGCCTTTGTAGCCATGGGCGTATGAAACATACCCAGACACATCATGGCTGATATCATATTGCAGACCAAAATGACTGGCGTAGCCATATTTGATGGTTTCATCATGGTGGTAGGCAGATGAGACATTGATACCGCTATCTGCCGCCGTCGATTGGCGCTGATGATGATACCCCAGATCATCCCCGATCAGGCGTACCCCAGCGATAGCACGGAAACTTTGCGTGAGGTTGGCCGTTACTTCTGCAAACAAAGAATAATTATCGTTCTTCGTGCCATAGTGTGCGATGCCGGTGTTGACCTTACCGGTGCCGGCCGCCGTGTCCTGACGCTCGTATGTCTCGGTATCGACCGCGTGCAGATAATAGCCACCGGCGACATATTCGATCAGCGCCCCCTTGGGCGATGCAATGCGCACCTCCTCGGAATACTGGTCGAAATCCAGCCAGCCATAATCCACAATCTGCTTGATATAGGCAGAGGCGGACGTAATGTCGTTATCACCAACCTGATGGTTATGCCATTTGCGATAGGCCGACACAGAGGTCAGCGTATAATCACTGAGCGACCAATCAATCTGTGCCGACACACCGGCATTATTGTCGATGACATAGGTCGGCGGGTTGGAATTGATGCGCCGGTTATCATCGCTGGCCACCACCGGTGCAATAAGCGCGACATAAGACGGGTTTTTGGTCACCACACCACCCGGATAGCTGATGTTGGTACCGGCGAAAGTCGCTGTGCCCGTCGAATTTGTATAGAGATAATCCGCCGCCAGCAGAATGCGCAGCGCATCATCGGGCGTGAATTCCAGCTTTACCCGACCGCCATATTTGCGATACCCGTTGACGGTATGGTCATTATAAACGTTGGTGACATTACCATCGAAATTGCCAATTGACAGACTGGCAAGGGCGTTGAGCTTTCCCGGCAGCAAAGCGCCTGAAACGCTGGCATTGGCCCGCAATTCGTTACGCTCATAATAGGAAACCGTCGCACCAGCAGTAAAATCCGCTGTTGGATTTTTGGTGAGGATATTGACGACACCCGCCGAGGCATTCTTGCCGAACAGCGTTCCCTGCGGCCCACGCAACACCTCGATATGATCAACATCAGACAGATCAAAGGTGGCCTGACCGGGACGGACCAGCACCACACCATCCACCACGGTGGAGACCGAAGGTTCAGCCCCCGGCGATGTCGTCACCGTACCAACGCCGCGAATAAAAAGCCCCTGATCCTTGTTAGAGGAGCCATCGCGGAAATTCAAACTGGGTACGGCGGTGGCAATCGCGTTTATATTGTTGAGGTTCTGAAATGCGGCCAGATTGCCATCAACAACGGTAACCGCCACCGGCACTTTTTGCAGGGGCTCGGGCCGACGCGTTGCCGAAACGATCACCGTTTCCTTTGCATCCTGCCCCGGCACAAAGCCGCTATATGTCGTAGAGGCATCAGCCAGCTGTACCGGCGAGGCAGCCGCACTATCGTCGATATAAAGTGCATCGGCATAGGCGATGTTGGCATAGCTGGCGCTGCACGCCGCCAGACTGCCCAGAAGTGATAACGCCAATCGTGGCCTGCGTTTCTGTGGCCGTGAAAAATGCACTGCGGATAAATACGTATTTTTGCGCACAGTAATCCCCTATGGCGGCCCGGCAATGCCCGACCGTCAGAAACTGATGTGCTGGCGACAGCAATCCTCTGCCGTGTCCGCGAACGCGACACGCCTTGGCACATCAATATGTATTGCTACGAAATTGGTCGCCCGCCTTAAGCGGGGGCGATCCTCTGTCCACGGACCATCTCTGCCGGATCAGTACCGGCAAACAGTCTGGCCCTATGGCTATCGATCAATAATGTCGACACATCCCAGCACCCCAGAAAACACGAACACCATTTGTTGGCCGCTCAGGCGTTCAAAGGACGTCGTGCGCTTTAGCCATTGATGACGCGGAGCAAGCTGCATTTCATCAAAAACCGCGGATGCATTTGGCCCCATGCCCGGCCGCATCAGCCGATATTCACCCCCTGCTACACTATAAGTACACAATCTCTACAATGTTAATATAGAAATGTCAACACACCCGTGTGCAATGACTTATTTAACAGTAATTTTACGTTCATTATAGCAGTATTGATTGATGTGATCTGTGAAGTAAAAAAAACGGTGCGACCCAAAGGATCGCACCGTGCCTGATATTTGCGGAAATTGTCGGTGGCTTACTTCACCACCTCGACAGGCGCAGCAGAACCCGACAGCTTTTTGAGCTTGTCGTTCCAGCTCAGCACCGTCTGCGTCACGCCACGACCGGTTTCATAGCCATAGGTATGACCATCATCGTCATAGAGCGTGAAGCTGGCGTTAGCACCGGGATAGACCTTGATTTTGGCAATGGTCTGCTTCTCGGTGGTGGACTGCACATCCGAACCGAACGGCACGATCGAACCGGCTTTGACGAACAGTGGAATGCGATCGATCGGGGCTTCAGCTACGATCCAGTGACCGCCCGTTTCCTTTTTGCCGGTCCAGTAATCGTACCAGTCAGCACCCGCAGGCAGATAGACCCGCACCCTGGTCTGGCCCTGCTCGGTCACCGGGGCCACCAGAATAGACGGCCCGAACATATATTCCGTACCAAGATTGACAACGTTCGGATCCCCCGCGAAGTCCATCCACAGCGGACGCATGAACGGCATACCCGTGTCATAGGTCTGCCTGGCGCTGGCATAGATATAGGGCATCAGCTGATAGCGCAGCTTGTCGTACTGGGCCAAAATTTTCTCGGCCGCCGGGCCCAGCGCCCAGATCTCGGTGTGCTTGCGCGAACCGTGCACGCGTAAGGTCGGCAGGAAGGTGCCGTATTCAAACCAGCGCACGAACAGTTCAGGATAATCGGCATTCTTGCCGACCACATCTTCCGCACCGGTGGGATAGACCAGCGGCGGATGCTTGGCCGTGCTGGTCGCTGGCGGGCTCTGCCAGCCGCCAATG
The DNA here is from genome assembly GCA_049693315.1 of Rhizomicrobium sp. Classification (GTDB taxonomy): domain Bacteria; phylum Pseudomonadota; class Alphaproteobacteria; order Micropepsales; family Micropepsaceae; genus Rhizomicrobium. The sequence continues at coordinate 8,267 of JBAVPS010000481.1, forward strand.
TCATTACCCCAATAGGCAATGCCCGACGCGACCATGTTAAGGCCGGTGGGAACCTGACGCTGCAGCGCTTCCCAGGTCGAATTGATGTCGGATGACCAGGTCAGTGCCCCGGTGCGCTGCGAGCCGAGATAGGAAG
>JBAVPS010000482.1:0-1639 GCA_049693315.1 Rhizomicrobium sp.
GTCGGGGCCTGGCTGGAAGACCGCAACCGCCGCATGCTGCTGGCCGAGGCATTGCGTTCCTTTGCCGGATACCTTGCCGCCAAGGCCAGCATCTATCATCCCAATGTTCCGATTTATCCGGCGCTGCAAAAGCTGCTGGAGGCCCATTCCAGCCTGATCGAGCAATTGCAGACCACCCGCGACATGGTCTTTGTCGGTGCCCGCAGCAAACGGCGTATGCGCTGGATGGCGGCGATGATCACGCTGCTGGATGCCTTTCACACGGTTTTATCGAGCGATGCCGACATCGAAACCTTACGACAGTCGATCAAGCCGGCAATCATGCACCGCCTGCGCATTCTGGCCACCGGCATGGCCGATGATTGCCAAAAACTGGCCCTTGCGCTGGTAATGCCCGGTGCCGCGATTACCTTTTCCGGCCATGAAGCCGAATTTCAGCTGCTCTATGAAGAAATCGGCCTTTTGGAAAACGCGGTGACAGTCGGGGAAGAACCCGCAGCTACCTCGGCTTTACGTTCCACCGTGCATAAGCTGGAGCGGGCGGTTTCCTATATGAAGCGGCTGACACTGGCGATTACGGCGGAAGCCGACGCCGAAACCCTTTTGCCCAAGGTCGATCTCAGCACATTTATCTCTAAAGACACCATCAGCCCACGCCGGTTGCTGGCGCAGTTCACCTTCACATCGCCGGTGATGCGCTATGCCATCCGCCTGTCGCTGGCGATGACCTGCGGCTATGCCGTTACGCTGTGGGTTTCAACCGTGGCCCATGCCGGCTGGGTACTGCTGACCACCGCGCTGATCCTGCGCGCCAGTTACAGCGTCACCAAAAAACGTCGCAACGACCGCATTATCGGCACGGTGATCGGCTGTGTGGTTGCCGCCATTCTGGTGCGACTTCTGCCACCGGCCTGGCTGTTTCTGCCCACCTTCGTCACCGTGGGCACGGCCCATGCCTTTGCCCCGGTCTATTTTGTTGCAACCTCGGTCTCGGCTTCGGTCACCGCACTGTTGCAGCTCTATTTTCTTGCCCCGGAAAACCATTTCGTCTTTTTCGAGCGGATTATCGACACCCTGATCGGTGCCGGTATCGCCTGGCTGTTCAGCTATCTTTTACCCAGCTGGGAATGGAGCAACGTCCCCAAGCTGGTGCGCCGCATGGTCGATGCCGATCGCCGTTTTGTGTTGCAGGCCGTGCGCTTTAAACGCAACGATCAGAATTACCGGCTGGCCCGCAAGCGCGCCCACGATACCTTTGCCAACCTGTCGGCCACGGTGCGCCGCCTGTCGGACGAACCGCAAATGGACCGGCGGGCGTTTGTTGCCCTCAACGATCTTCTGATCGCCAACTATATGCTGACCAGTGAAATCGCCTCGATGCGGGTACTGTTCCGTATGCGCAAAGATGAACTGACCGAAACCGCCGAGCCGCTGCTGGCCTGGGCGCGCGAGGATGTCGAAGCCATCTTAAGCACCTTTATCGGTAAAAATGAGCCGCACGGTCATTTATCGCGGAAAAATCTCGGGGCATCGCTGGGCGGCACCAACGCCATCATCGCGCTACGCCGCCGACTGGTTCATCTGGATCGCGCCGCCCTGCGGGTGGCAGCGCGGGCCTCGCGGGCTTTAAGCGAAATTC
>JBAVPS010000483.1:0-12963 GCA_049693315.1 Rhizomicrobium sp.
GGCTGTCCCCGGCGGGATGGTCGGCCCGGGTGGCGCTAAGTTTCAAACAGTTCGAGGCCGATCTGATTGTCGCTGAAGCCAATCAGGGCGGCGCGATGGTGGAACAGGTTTTGTTGCAGGCTTTACCCAATGCACCGGTGCGGCTGGTGCATGCCGTGCGGGATAAACGCACCCGGGCGATGCCCGCCGCGCTGCTCTATGAACAGGGCAGGGTGCATCATGTCGGCAGCTTTGCCGCGCTGGAAGATCAGATGTGCCAGTATGATGGCACGGGCGCGAGCCCGGACCGCATGGACGCGCTGGTCTGGGCGCTCAGCTATCTGGTGCCGGTCGGGCGCATGCGGCCACAGATCCGCAGCCTGTAATCTGCGATAACAGCAAAGAACGGAAATCAGCATGCTGAATATTTTTCATCGGCAGCCTTCGTCGCGTAGCCATCCGCCCGAGCAAAAAGCAGCCCCGCCTTTGATTGCGCTGTCGATGAACGGGCCGCCGCGCTGGACCGGGCGCGACTATGCCAGCCTGATGCGGCTGGGGGTGATGGGTAATGCCATTGTCTATCGCTGTGTCCGGCTGATTGCCGAGACCGCCGCTTCGCTGCCCTGGCTTTTGTATGATGGCGATCAGGAAGTGCGCGAGCATCCGCTGCTTTCGCTGCTGGCCACGCCCAATCCGCAGGAAGACGGCACCGAACTGATGCTGCGCTGGTACGCCATGCTGCAATGCGCCGGTCAGGCCTATTTGCAGGCGGCATCGACCGGCGATGGGGTGCGCGAGCTGTATGTGCTGCGCCCCGATCGGGTGCAGGTGGTGACCGATGCCAATGGCTGGGTGCAGGGCTATGACTATAAACTGGGTGCCCGCAGCATGCGCTTTGGCCGCGAGGGTGATGGATTTTTGCCCGTGCTGCAGTGCAAGCTGTTTAACCCGCTGGATGATCTTTATGGCTTTTCGCCGGTGGCTGCGGCTGCCACGGCGATTGAAGTGCATAATGCAGGGGCGGCGTGGACCAAATCGCTGCTTGATAATGCCGCCCGGCCATCGGGCGCGCTGATCTATAACGGCCCGGCGGGCACCCCGCTCAGTGACGATCAGTTTCAGCGGCTTAAAAGCGAGCTGGAAAACGCCTATCAGGGTGCGGCCAATGCCGGGCGGCCCATGGTGCTGGAAGGCGGGCTCGACTGGCGCTCGATGAGCTATACGCCAAATGACATGGATTTTTCCGAAATCCGTAACGCCGCGGCGCGCGAGATTGCCTTTGCCTTCGGGGTGCCGCCGCTGCTGATCGGGCTGGCGGGGGATAACACCTATGCCAATTATCAGGAGGCCAATCTGACCTTCTGGCGCCAGACCGTATTGCCGCTGGTCGGTAAAACCGCTGCCGCGCTGACCCGATGGCTTAAAGGCCGCTTTGGTGAAAGTTTGCGGCTTTCCTTTGATGCCGATCAGGTGCCCGCCCTGATTAAAGATCGCCAAAGCCTGTGGCAGGGCCTGAGTGATGCCGATTTCCTTACCCAGGACGAAAAACGTGTCGCGGCGGGCTATACGCCGCTTAGCGCAGTGCGAGGTGCCCATGGCGGATGAACCGATTGAAAAGCCAGCCAAGCCCGTTTCGGCCGCCCTTGTGGCGGCTTTTTTATTGCAGACGGCGGGGGCGCTGTTCTGGGCCGGTTCCGCCGCCGAACGCATCAGCGTGCTCGAACGCACATTAGGTGCCGATCAGGCTGCCATCGCCAAGGTTGCGGTGCTGGAAGAACAAATCGGCGCCATGAAGCAAAGCCTCGACCGCATCGAAAACAAGCTCGATCAGTCCTCCGCCCGTCCGGTTTCTGCGCACTGAAGGCAGCTTAACATGACAACAGTTCATTATACCCGGCGCCGGTTAAAGCGTCTGGATACACCGCTGCGGCTGGATGATCTCGGTACCGATGAATTCACCGGCTACGCCTCGGTCTTCGATGTGCCGGACGGGGCGGGCGATGTGGTGGCGCGCGGGGCCTTTGCCGCGTCGCTGCGCAAACGACCGGCGGACAGGGTGCGGCTGCTCTATCAGCACTTCGCGCACGAGCCGATTGGTGTGTGGCAGGAAATTCGCGAAGACCGCCACGGGCTTTTCGTGCGCGGTCGTTTGCTGACCGAGGTTGCCCGTGGCCGCGAGGTGATGGCGCTGATCCGCGAAGGGGCGATCAGCGGGCTGTCGATTGGGTTTCGCACCATCCAGTCCTTGCGCGATCCCATCACGCGCCACCGCATCCTGAAAACCATCGAGCTGTGGGAAATCTCGATCGTAACCTTTCCGCTGTCGGTGGAAAGCCAGGTCGTCGCGGTCGGCACCAACACACTTGCCGATCATATCCGTAACGCCAGCCGCAGTGTGGCCAGCGGTCTGGCCCTTAGCTAATCCTCAGGAGAAACTCGTATGGAATTGGAAAATAAAGCATCAACGGACGTCCGGCAGACCGAGGTCAAGCAGGCGTTTAATGAATTCCTCGACACCTTTGAAGATTTCAAACAGGCCAATGACGAGCGCCTGAAAAAGATCGAAACGCGTTCCGGCGATTGTGTCACAGAAGAAAAAGTCGATCGTATCAACCGCGCACTGGGCGAGCAGAAGCGGGCGCTTGATAACCTGATGCTGGCTTCGGCGCGCCCGCCGGTCGGTGGCATGGCACCCAATCCGGCCGGGCGCGAGCAGAAAGCCGCCTTTGAACGCTATGTCCGCAAAGGCGATACCAGCGCGCTCGATACGCTGGAACTAAAGGCCATGAGCGCGGGCACCTCCGCCGATGGCGGTTACACCGTGCCGCTGGAAATCGAGCAGAATATCGATAGCCTGCTTAAAAAAGTCTCGCCGATGCGCACGATTGCCACCGTCCGGCAAATCGGCAGTATTGTCTATCGCAAGCCGATTGCCACCACCGGGGCGGCGTCGGGCTGGGTGGCGGAAACCGGCACGCGGGCGCAAACCGATACGCCCAGTTTGGTCGCAATCGATTTTCCCGCCATGGAACTTTACGCCATGCCGGCAGCGACCCAGAGCCTGTTGGACGATTCACAGGTTGATCTCGAAAGCTGGCTCGCTGAAGAAGTCCAAAACGTTTTCGCCGAACAGGAAGGTGCGGCTTTCATCAGCGGTAACGGCACCACCGCGCCCAAGGGACTGCTTACCGAAACCGCGGTAGCTAATGCGTCGTGGGCGTGGGGGGCGCTTGGCTATATCGCCACCGGGGCGTCGGCGGCGTTTCCGGCCAGCAACCCGGCCGATATTCTGATTACGCTGGCCTATAGCCCCAAGCAAGGCTATCGCGCCAACGGCACCTGGATGATGAACCGGTCAACCGAAAGCGCCATCCGCAAATTCAAAGATGATAACGGCAACTATATCTGGCAGCCCGGCGTCGCGGCGGGGCAGTCGCCGACACTGCTGGGCTATCCGGTAGCGGAAGCCGACGATATGCCGGATATCGCGGAAAACAGCTATTCGATTGCCTTTGGTGATTTTGCCCGCGGCTATCTGATTGTCGATAGGGTCGGCGTGCAGGTTTTACGCGATCCCTATTCGGCCAAACCCTATGTGCTGTTCTACACCACCAAACGTGTCGGTGGCGGGGTGCAGAATTACGAAGCCATCAAGCTGCTGAAATTCTCCGCCAGTTAAACGGTTCCTGTTGCGGGGGCAGGTGCAGGCCTGCCCCTGACGGAGGGTGACATGTCTCTTTGCCTCAATAATGCCCCGGCCAGTGAACCGGTAACGCTTGCCGAAGCAAAAACGCATCTGAAGCTGGATACCAGTGACGATGATGCACTGATTACCACACTGATCACGGCGGCGCGCAGCCGGGCCGAATGGTACACCGGGCGGGCTTTCATCAGCCAGGGCTGGACCCTGTGGCTGGATGCCTGGCCGCGCTGGGGCATTGTGGAGATTCCGCTGGCCCCGCTGATTTCGGTCAGCCGTGTGACGGTCTATGGCATCGATGACAGTGCCACAGTGGTGGATGCCACGTCTTACCGCGTTGATACCGCGTCAACGCCGGGGCGGATTGCACTCAAAAACGCCCTGTCGCCACCGGTGGTGACCTTACGTGTTATTGATGGCGTCGCCATTGGCTTTAGCGCCGGGTATGGCGATGCCAGTGCTGTGCCGGTGCAGATAAAACAGGCGATGCTGTGCATCATCGCCGACCTCTACAGCCACCGTGGTGACGATGACGGCATTGTTGGCACCCGGGCGCAAAGCCTGCTGGCACCGTATCGGGTGTTCAAATGATCGGCGATCTTAATCAGCGCGCGGATCTTCTGCAAAAGGTCCAAACCGCTGATGCTGGTGGCGGTTCCTGTGACAGCTGGCAACGCTTTGCCACGGTGTGGGTTAAGCTTGCCGTACAGAGCAGCGAGCAAAATAGCGTTGGCGATGGGCTGCAGGCCCGGGTGCGCTATCGCCTGACGCTGCGGCGGCGAAGTGATGTGGCGGCAGGCCAGCGGGTGGCACTGGCCACCCGGCTGTTCGACATTCTGGCGGTCGGGGATGCTGGCCCGTCCGCCGAAACATCCGAGCTGTTATGCGAGGTGCTGCCATGATCCCGGCCAGCTGGGCGTTGCAACAGGCGGTTTACGCCGCCTTATCCGCTGACAGCACGCTTTGTGGCCTGATCGGCAGCCCGCCCCGGCTTTACGATGCCGTGCCACGTTCGGTGGTGTTTCCCTATCTGGTGCTGGCCGAGGATGTTGAAACCGCCTGGGATAGCGCCAGCGATAGCGGCAGCCAGCACAAGCTTGTGCTGCATGCCTTTTCACGGGGCAGCGGACGCAAAGAAATCAAGCGGATTACCGCGGCGCTGTGCGCGGCACTGCCCGACACCGCTTTGACGCTTTCGGGGCACCATCTGGTCAACTGGTCTTTTACCGCAGCGGATTTCAGCCGCGAAAGCGATGGGCGGACCTATCGCGCCACGGTCACGTTTCGCGCTGTTACCGAACCAACATTTTAAGGGAGGCCGCATATGGCCGCACAAAAAGGCAAAGACCTGCTGCTGAAAATCGGCGATGGCGCGGCAAGTGAAAGCTTCACCACCGTGGCGGGTTTGCGTTCGACCACGCTGTCGTTCAACGCAAAGGATGTCGATATCACCAATGCCGATTCCGATGGCATGTGGCGCGAACTTCTGACCGGGGCGGGGGTGAAATCGGCCAGTATCAGCGGTTCGGGCGTGTTTAAGGATGCCGCTTCGGATGCGTTACTGCGCAGCGCCTTTTTCAATCAGACATTATCGAACTGGCAGATCATCCTGCCGGATTTTGGCACGGTGACCGGGCCGTTCAAGATTACCGCACTCAGTTATGACGGCCCCTATGATGGCGAGCTTAAAGTTTCGCTCAGTCTGGCTTCGGCCGGGGCCTTAATTTTTACCGCACTTTAACGGGGGTACCATGGTCAATTCTGTGCGTGGCGAAGCCGAGCTGATCGCCGGAGATAAAAGCTATCGCTTACTGCTGACGCTGGGGGCGCTGGCCGAGATCGAAGATGGTCTGGGCCTTGATGATCTCAAAGCCCTGGGCAAGCGGTTGCAGCATGTCCGCTCCAACGATCTGGCAATTGTCGCCAGCGCATTGATGCGCGGTGGCGGCTGTGATGTGGCCGCCGCCGATGTGCTGCGCCTGCCGTGCAGTCTGGGCGATCTGACAGCCGCCGTAACACAGGCTTTTGTCAGGGCCGGTCTCGATGGCGGTGAAAGGGGGGCGGAGAACGACGCCGCCTTTGCGGATGCATCGGCCCCTTTTGTTGGGACGACATTCTCGCCGCCGGATTAGGGCGGCTTAAACTTTCCCCACAGGTGTTCTGGTCACTCTCGCTGCCGGAATGGCGGGCGGCGGTTATGGCCGGTGTGGGGTGCCAGCACGGCCTTGCCCGCGCACGGTTTGATGCGCTTTTCGCACGCTTCCCGGATGGGTAGTTATGGCAATAAAACAAACGAACGCCAGCCTTGGCACCGTCGGGGCGGCCTTTGACGATCTGGCGGACGGCACCATCCGTGATGCCGCCACCACCATCGATCAGACGGTGACCAGTGTATTTTCTTCGGTCACGCGGACCATGCTGGATTCGACGCTGCAGGGTAAAAGCGCGGTCAAAACCATGGTCGATTCCATGCTGACCGATCTGGCCCGCATTGCGGTCAAACAGATCAGCGGCACCTCGCTTCAGGATGTTTCCACAGTGCTGAGCCAAAGTCTGTCGCCGCTGGCCGGTGCGCGGGCAGCAGGCGGGCCGGTTGACAGCGGCTTAAGCTATCTGGTGGGCGAGCAGGGCCCCGAACTGTTTGTGCCATCGACCAGTGGGGCCATTACCCCAGGTACCGCAATGTCGTCCACCGCGCTGACCTTCAACGTTCAGACACAGAATGCATCAAGCTTTGTGCAATCGGAAAGCCAGATCGCCGCCATGATGCTGAAGGCGATCACGCGCGGCAAAAGGAACCTGTGACATGAGCAGCTTTCACGAGGTGCGCTTTCCGCCCGCCATCGCCTTTGCCTCGACCGGCGGGCCGGAGCGCAAGACCGAAATCATCACGCTGGGGTCGGGCTATGAAGAACGTAACGCGGTCTGGGCCAATTCACGGCGGCGCTATAATGTCGGATATGGCCTTAAAAGCCTCGACGATATTCACAGTCTGACAGCTTTTTTCGAGGCGCGCTATGGCCGGCTGTATGGGTTTCGCTTCAAGGATTTTGCTGATTATAAATCCTGCGCGCCGCTGGCGGCCATCACAGCAACCGACCAGACCATTGCCACCGCCGATGGCACCACAAAGACCTATCAGCTCAAAAAACTCTATAGCTCCGGCAGCTATAGCTGGACGCGCAGCATCACCAAACCGGTGGCGGGCAGCGTGACGGTGGCGCTTTGCGGTGTGGTGCAAAGCACCGGGTGGAGCATCGATACCACAACCGGCAGCTTTGCCTTTGATACCGCGCCCGCATCCGGGGCCACGGTCAGCGCCGGGTTCGAATTCGATGTGCCGGCGCGCTTTGACAGCGACAGGCTCACCATCAATCTGGCCAGTTTCAACACCGGCGAAGTGCCCGATATTGCGCTGACGGAGATCCGGCTATGAAAACGCTGGATGCAGATTTTCAGGCGCATCTTTCCAGTGGTGCCACGACGTTATGCTGGTGCTGGCTTGTGACGCGACTGGATGGTGTCGTGCTGGGCTTTACCGATCACGATGCCGATCTGTGCTGTGATGGCGTTACCTATGCTGCGGCCACCGGGCTCTCGGCGACGGAAATTCAGAGCCAGAAAGATTATGCCGTCGATAATATGGAAATCGCCGGGGCGTTCTCGGCAGCGGCACTGACCGAAGCGGATTTAAGCGCCGGGCTGTATGATGGGGCGACGGTCGAAATCCTGCGCGTCAACTGGCAGACACCCAGTCAGTATGTGCTGATCCGCAAAGGCTGGCTGGGCGAGATCAAGCGTGGTCACAGCGGGTTTCAGGCCGAAATCCGTGGGCTGATGCAACAGCTTCAGCAAAGTGTTGGCCGCTCGTTCTGTTATCTGTGCGATGCCGATGTCGGTGACAGCCGCTGCGGGATTGATGTTACCGCATCTGGCCTTTGCGGCAGTGGCGCGATCAGCACCGTGACTGATAACCGGCGTTTTACGGTGACGGATTTAAGTGCCTTCAGCACGGGCTGGTTTACCGGCGGCAAACTGAGCTGGACCAGCGGGGCCAATAAGGGCCTGTCATGCGAGGTGAAGCGCCATGGCAAAAGCTCGGCCGCGGTCAGTATCGAGATCTGGCTGGCGGCATCCCAGGATGTTGCGGCGGGTGACGGCTTTACCGTGACGGTGGGCTGCAACAAGAAATTTTCCACCTGCAAATCCAAATTCGCCAATGCCGCTAACCACCGCGGCTTTCCCTATATGATCGGCAATGATGCGGTCATCGCCTATGCCTATGGTGCCACCGATCTGGATGGCGGGTCGCGCTATGGCAACTGACGCAGAAACACTGATCGTGGCGGCGCGCGGCTGGATCGGCACGCCCTACATCCATCAGGCATCACTGAAGGGTAAGGGCTGCGACTGTATCGGGCTGTTGCGCGGGGTGTGGCGCGAGGTCAAGGCTTTAAGTGCCGACCCCGAAATCCTGCCGCCCTATTCGCCCGACTGGGCCGAGGCCAGTGGCACCGAAACGCTTTATCTCGGCCTTAAACGCCATCTGACCGAAATCGCCTGCGATGATGTGGCGCCGGGCGCGGTGGTGCTGTTTCGCATGATGCGTCTGGGCCCGGCCAAACACTGCGCCTTTGTCGGGGTGCAGGATGGCGGGCTGACGCTGATCCATGCCCGCATGAACAAACAGGTCAATGAAGAGCCGTTTTCCACCAGCTGGCGCTACAAGCTGGCCTATGCGTTCGAGGTGCCGTGATGGCGCAGATGGTAATCGGCTCAATCGGCCAGTATGTCGGCAGCAATCTGGGGCTTGGCGCCTTTGGCACTATGCTGGGCAGCGTTGCGGGAAACCTCGCCGCCAGTTACCTGTTTCCCACTACAGTAAAAGGCTCCCGGCTGACCGATCTGCAGGTCACCGCCTCGACCGAAGGGGCGGCGATCCCCCGCATCGATGGCACCCTGCGGCTGGCCGGTCAGGTGATCTGGGCAAGCAGGTTTGACGAGAGCAAGACCAGTTCCGGCGGTAAAGGCACCACCACCAAAACCACCAGCTATGTCTATAAAATTTCGTTCGCGGTTGGCTTATGTCAGGGTGTGGTCAAAACGCTGGGCCGCATCTGGGCCGATGGAAATCTGCTCGATACCTCCAGCTATACCATCCGGTTTTATCAGGGCACCGAAAGTCAGACCGCCGACAGCGTTATCAGCGAGATTGAAGGGGCGGGCAACACGCCAGCCTATCGCGGGCTTTGCTATGTGGTGTTCGAGGATATGGATGTCACCGATTTTGGTGGCCGTATCCCGCAACTGCAGTTTGAGATCAGCCGCCCGATTACCGCCTATGCCAATGCCGATGCACTGGAAAATGTTATCACGGCGGTGAACCTGATCCCCGGCGCCGGGGAATTTGTTTATGCCACCACGCTGGTGGTGGCCGAGGATGATGGCAGTACCGAGGTGCAGAACGGTGCCAATGCCTGCGCCTCGACCTATGCCGATGTGCTGGCCTCGCTCGATACGCTGGGGGATGTGGCCCCAAATTTGAAATCGGTCTCGCTGGTGGTGGGCTGGTTCGGCAGCGACCTCAGGGCCGGGCAATGCACCATCAAGCCCAAGGTCGAAAGTGCCGACAAAGATACCTATGGCGAATATACCGACGATGACGAGGTGAAACAGACCGATTACGTCTGGAAGGTGGACGGCATCAAACGATCCGGCGCGGTGGTGGTGTCCTATGTTGATGGCTATCCGGCCTATGGCGGCACGCCGTGTGACCGGTCGGTTACGCAAATTATCAAGGAATTAAAAACCCGCGGCTGGAAGGTGACGTTTTATCCCTTTTTGTTCATGGACATTGCTGCCGGCAACAGCCTGCCCAACCCCTACAGCGATCAGGCCGCTACGCTAGGCCAACCGGCTTATCCCTGGCGCGGGCGCATCACCTGCAGCCCGGCTGCGGGCTATAGCGGCAGTGTGGATAAAACCGCGGCGGCCGCCAGCCAGATCGAAAGCTTCTTTACCGGAACCTGGGGCTATAACCGCATGGTGCAGCATTATGCCGAACTGTGCTCCGATGCGGGCGGGGTTGACAGTTTTCTGATTGGTTCCGAACTGGTGGGGCTAACCAAGCTGCGCAGTGACAGCACGACCTATCCGGCGGTGACGCAGCTTAAAAGTCTTGCCGCCACGGTGAAGGCGGCAGTCGGGTCGTCGTGCAAGGTTGGGTATGCCGCTGACTGGTCTGAATGGAACAACCATCAGACCGGTGATGCCGACGGGGCGGTGCAGTTCCACCTTGATCCCCTGTGGTCGGACAGCGCAATCGATTTTATTGGTATTGATAATTATCTGCCGCTGGCCGACTGGCGCGATGGCACCAGCCATCTGGATTATGCTGCCGATGGGCCAACCAGCATTTATGATGCTGATTATCTGCAGGGCAATATTTATGGCGGGGAATATTACGACTGGTATTACGCATCGGACAGCGATCGCGACAGTCAGACCCGCACCACCATCAGCGACGGAACCTATCACAAACCCTGGGTGTGGCGGGCCAAGGATTTTCTGAACTGGTGGAAAACGGCGCATTACAACCGCATCGATGGCACGGAAAGCGCCACCGCCACGGACTGGGTGCCGCAGTCCAAGCCGATCCGCTTTACCGAACTGGGCTGCCCCGCGGTGGATAAGGGCGCCAATCAGCCTAACGTGTTTTATGATGCTAAATCGAGCGAGAGCGCGCTGCCCTATTATTCCAGTGGCGACCGCGATGATCTGGCGCAACGGGCGTTTCTGCAGGCCCACTATCTTTATTGGGCCGACAGCACCAACAACCCGACTTCCAGCGTTTATAGCGGCAGTATGATTGCCACCGATTACACCGCCGCCTGGTGCTGGGATGGCAGGCCGTATCCCTATTTCCCGGGGCGCAGTGATCTGTGGTCGGATACCGATAATTACACCATCGGCGACTGGCTCAATGGCCGGCTGGGTGCGGTGTTGCTGGCCGATCTGGTCACCGAAATCTGTGCCGATGCCGGCTTCAGCGACATTGACGCCCACGATTTGCGTGGTCTGGTCACCGGTTATGCCCGCAGTAAATCCATGAGCGCGCGCGATGAATTGCAATCGCTGTCACAGGCGTTCTTTTTCGACGCGGTGGAATCTCAGGGCAAAATCAAATTTCTGATGCGCGGGCAGGCTTCGGCCACCACTTTGGGCGAGGAGGATCTGGTGCTGGATACCAGCGCGGATGTCAGCTTTGGTTTCCGGCTGACCCGTGGTCAGGATATCGAACTGCCGCTGGCCTATCACATCAGCTATATCGATGCGGCCAATGGGTATGAGCAGGGTTCCTATCGCGCCAAGAAACTGGTGGGCAGCGCCAACCGGATCGAGGAAACCGAAATCGCTCTGGTGATGGACCGCACACAGGCGGGCACCATTGGCGACAAGTTGTTGCAGGAAGCCTGGGTCAGCCGGGAATCTGCGCAGTTTTCGCTTGCCCCCTCGCAACTGGTGCTGGACCCCTGTGACGAGGTGGTGCTGACCGCTGCCGGGCAAAGCCACCGCTTGCGGATCAGTGAAATCACCGATGGTACCAGCCGGGCGATCACCGCGGTGGGGTGCGATCCGACGATCTATGACAATTGCACCGCGGTGGCGGGTGACACCGCTTTGGGTTCCACCACAAAAAACACCGGGCGCGGTATTGTGCTGTTCATGGATCTGCCCATGCTCACCAGCAGTGATCTGGCCTATGCCCCGCATCTGGCCGCCTATGCCGATCCGTGGCCGAGCAGCATGCTGGTCTATCGCAGCGCCTCTGATACGGGCTACAGCCTCGACACCACGCTGACCGAACCGGCGGATATCGGCGTAACGCTGTATGATTTTTACAGCGGTCCGGTTAATCGCTGGGATATGGCGGGCAGCCTGTATGTCAGGCTTTATAGCGGAACCCTGTCCTCTGCCGAGGAAATCACGGTGCTGGGTGGTGCCAATGTGCTGGCCATTGCCAATGGCAGCGAATGGGAAATTCTGCAGTTTAAAACCGCTACCCTGACCGATACCAAAACCTGGAAACTCACCGGGCTGCTGCGTGGCCTGTGCGGCAGCGCGGCCAATATGACATCGCCCCTGGCAGCGGGGGCGCGGGTGGTGGTTTTAAGCAAAACCACGCTTTATCAGTCGGCTATCCCTGCGGCGCAATATTCCGCCACCTTCAACTATCTGTGGGGACCATCGGACAAATCCAGTTCCGGCAGCGCCTATCAAAGCGCATCGCTAAGCTTCGCTGGTGTTGGCTTACGGCCCTTTGCTCCCTGTCACCTTGGCTATAGCTGGGATGACAGCGGCAATCTCACTTTCTACTGGATCCGATGTGATCGCAGCCCCACGGCGGACAGCTGGGACCAGAGTGAAATTCCACTGAGCGAGGATAGCGAAGCCTATGTGCTCGAAATCAAAAACAGCACCGGCACCCTTATGCGCAGTGTCAGCGGGCTTACGGTGTCGTCCTATCTCTACACCCGCACGGCACAGGCGCAGGATTTTGGCACAGCGCTTGGTCAGGGCGCTTCCCTTCAAATTTCGGTCTATCAGATTTCGACAAGCTTTGGCCGCGGCGTCGGCAAAACCACAACCCTGTATCTGTGAGCCATGAACGAAAGTGAAATTCAGGAAACCAAGGTGCTGTGGGATACCACGGCCGACATCCTCTATGTCTGGGACAGCGCCAGCAAGGCATGGAAAGCCTTCGCCACCGCCGCCAATCTGGTCGATGATGAGGCTCTGACCGCAGCACTGGCAAAAAAGCTTGATGTTGCAGGCGGCGCGGTAACCGGCAGCCTCACCGTTGGCAACATGCTGACGGTGTCTGGTGATGTATGCGCGGGTGGCACGCTAAGCGTGCCGCAGATTGCGCTGAACAATCTCGCGCTGACGGCTTCGGGCGGCAATCTGTATGCCGATGGTGCCAAACTGTGGGGCGCGGGCAATGATGGTTCCGGCTCCGGTCTTGATGCCGATATGCTGGATGGCAAGGATAGTGGCTATTTCACCGATATTGTGTCGCGGCTGGGCTATACCCCGTTCAATGCAGCCGGTGGCACGATTGGCGGTAACACCGCCATATCCGGCACCCTGTCAGTCAGCGGCGCGGTCACGCTGTCGGGTGCGGTTTCGATGGCCGGTGGCGGACGGCTGAAATCCCAAAACTGGTTTTACAACAGTGGCACCTGGAGCAAGCCGGACGGTGTGCGCTATGCGCTGGTGTTTTG
>JBAVPS010000484.1:0-2488 GCA_049693315.1 Rhizomicrobium sp.
GTTTGCAGCACACCAACCGGATTTTTTGCGGCCAGCAGTTTCAGCATTTCCCTGGCGATACGTTCCCCCGATAAATGCTGCAGTTTTTTGCGCGCGGCCACCACAGCATGTAACGCCTTTTGCTCAATCGCACCGCCATACCAGGCGCAAAACCGGAACAGACGTAAGATGCGCAAAACATCTTCATCAATACGCTGCGATGGCTCGCCAATAAAACGCACCCGACGCACCGCCAGATCACTCAGACCATCAAGATAATCGAAGACTTCACCATCTATCGTCGCCGATAATGCATTGATGGTAAAATCGCGACGCAGCGCATCATCCTGCCAGCTTTGACCAAAGGCCACCGTGGCATGACGACCATCGGTGGCAATGTCGCGGCGCAAGGTGGTGATCTCGAAGGCTTTGCCATCGACCACCGCGGTGATGGTGCCATGGGCCAGTCCGGTCGGCACCGTCTTGATACCAACATCGCGCAACCGGCGGATCACTTCACGGGGAATAAGCGGGGTTGCAATATCAATATCACCGACCGGCTCATCCAGCAGTGCATTGCGCACCGCACCGCCGACGAAGCGTGCGTCCCCCAGTGCATCCATCACCGCAACGGTGGCGGGTGCGCGCATCCAGGGATGCTGAACCGGATTAAGCATGGTCATGACTGCATTTTCCGTATGGCCGCCTTACTTCTATGCACTGATCTTGCGAGAATACTGCCATATACCGCCGTCACTCTAGCGCCACAAAGTTGAGATTTCTTTGCGATAAACTAGTAAACGCCGATACCGTACCGTAACCATCGTGTCACAGCTTTTACGCGACGGGTCTGTCATTTTGCTACTGTTCTTGCCTGTGCGGCCTGTAGCGCGGTAAAAACACATTGTGCCGATCCATATATTCCTGCTGCCGACCGATATGTTCGCGACGGCACCAACCCTTTGGGACGAAACGCGATGAACGATATCAGCGGTGAAGCAGCGCTTGCCCCCGCGAACTTTTCGGCGGCGGTCCATGAGGCCGAAGCCATTGCCGAAAAAATGGTCAGCGTGCGTCGGCAGATCGAAAAAACCATATTCGGCCAACCAGATGTGATCGAACAAAGCCTGATCCTTTTGCTGGCCGGGGGCCATGGCCTGATCATCGGCGTGCCCGGACTGGCCAAAACCAAACTGGTCGGGGCCATTGGCACCGTATTGGGATTAGAATCCAAACGCATTCAATTCACCCCCGATCTGATGCCTGCGGACATTCTGGGCTCGGAAATTCTCGATGAGGGTGAAAATCATCATCGTGCTTTCCGTTTCGTTAAAGGCCCGGTGTTCACCCAGATGCTGATGGCCGACGAAATCAACCGCGCCAGCCCGCGCACGCAGTCGGCGCTGTTGCAGGCGATGCAGGAACGCCAGGTCACCGTGGCGGGTGTGCGCTATGATCTGCCCAAGCCGTTTCATGTGCTGGCGACGCAAAACCCGCTCGAACAGGAAGGCACCTATCCGTTACCCGAAGCACAGCTTGACCGCTTTTTATTGCAGATCGACATTGGCTATCCCGACCGCGATGCCGAAAAACAAATGCTGCTGGCCACCACCTTCGGGGATGAGGCGGCGCTTGAAGCCATTGCCGATCCGGCCACACTGATCGCAGCGCAAAATCTGGTGCGTCATATTCCGGTCGGGGATCAGGTCGTCGAAGCCATCCTGCGGCTGGTACGTTCCGGCCGCCCGGAAAAAGACGGCGACAGTAATTTGCGTGACACCATCGCCTGGGGGCCGGGGCCGCGCGCCAGTCAGGCTTTCATGCTGGCGGTGCGGGCGCGGGCGCTGTTGCAGGGCCGTTTTGCCCCGTCGGTCGATGATGTCGCCGCGCTGGCTGAACCGGTGCTGCGCCATCGCATGGCGCTGACCTTTGCCGCCCGCGCCGAAGGGCAAACCATTTCCGCCGTTATTCAGCGTCTGTGCCGAAAGGCGCTTTGATGGCATCGCCGCGGCCATCCGGCCCGCCCGTAAAACGATCCGGCGGCACCACCGCTGCATTGGCCGCCAGCAGCGCGGCTGAAGCTGCGGCGCGGGGTCTGCCCCCCCTGACGGTTCGGGCCGAGAGGCTCGCGGCGTCGATTAGTCTGTGCGTTCATGGCCGGGGCAAAGCCGGGCTGGGACAGGATTTCTGGCAGTTTCACCGCTATCACGACGGTGACGATGCCGCCGGGATCGACTGGCGCCAGTCGGCCCGCAGTCAGCATCTGTTCGTGCGCGAGCGCGAGGCTGAGGCGGCCCAGACCGTGCTGATCTGGCGCGAGGGTGCGCCGACAATGCGCTTTTCTTCGCACAATGAAAGCAAGATTGATCGGGCCAGCCTGATCGGGCTGGCACTGGGCCTGCTGCTGGTACGCGCCGGCGAACGGGTCGGGCTGTATGGCGGGGCCAAGCCGGGGGCCTCGCGGGCGAGCTATTTTGCCATGGCCGAGGCGCTCGCCGCCCCCCCCGCC
>JBAVPS010000485.1:0-6953 GCA_049693315.1 Rhizomicrobium sp.
TGGTTTCTTTGAGCGCCTGACCTGTGGTGGGGGGAGCTCGGGGGATACTTCCTTAAGTCCATGTGGCCGATATGAGTTCACAGTATGCGGGCGCCTTGTCAGAGGCGGAGCAACCGAATTTCTGTCAGACCATTGATGAGTTTTATGCACGCGATGCGCGCAGGCTTATTTTCCGTCTGACATCCGAATTTTGCTTACAGAATCGGGCTACGGCGACCGAGCTGCTGCACAGTGCTGATCTGCTCAACAAGCTGGAGAATGCTGGTACCGCCATGCTGCATGCGGTGCAGATTCAGTCCTCGGCCTATTCGTCCGCCATGAACATTCCGGTCCGGGATGCGCTTAATCACTACAATAGATTGATTTCTCGGGTGGTGGATCGCGTTACCGTCGATCACCGCAAGCATGTCTTTCCGACCGGGACGGTGGATAACTTCGTCTCTCTGGCCGACAGTATGGTGGATAAGCCGAACGGCTTGTACCTGCTGAATGGGACTTTGGTGCACTATTTGCGCCATACCACCCGCTGGAGCGAGAAAGTCGACCGCCTGTTGCAGGTGCTGGAAGCCCCCGGTGCCGTCGCGGCCAACAGCGGCCCAGGCGCGGCAATGTTGCATAGCGCGGTTGACGAGATCGTCGCTGAAATTCTGCCCGTGCCGGTGGCGCTGACCGATCTGATTGGCCCCCAGTCCACCTTTGGCGAAGGCTTGATCGCGGCCACGCGGCTCTTTCTCGGCCAGCAGCAGAAAAGCGCCTATACCGAGGATGTCGCCCTCAACAGCCTTGCCCGTCATTTCGCCGCCGGTGGTTTGCCGCTGTCGCGTGCGGCGCTGGGTGCCCGCCTGGTGGCCGATGTCCAAAGCCTAAAACGCCTGCGCGAGGATAGCATCGAAGCCGAAATGCGTGTGTTCCGGGAACTGGCGCTGCTGATCCGCCACGGCGTCGGCCCCTATATGAAGCGCGAGGAGATGATGCCCGCGCTGGAACTGCGTGCCGCCCGCTTTGTGGCGCATGACACTCTGACCAAATGCCTTGATGCCACCACGATTCCCGATGAAAAGATCGCCTGGCTGTATTTTACCGAAAGTTGCATTGTCGGGGCGCGCAGCCGCTACAAGGTCGCCGATCAGATTTTCCGTATCGCGACGTCGAGCAATTTCCGCAACCGGGTGCAATCGACCCAGATTCCGATTTCCAAACGGCTGCATATTTTGTCGGGGCTGTGCACCTCGGCGCTCAAAAGCGGCTTTGATCCCGATCAGCGCGTCCGGATGGCCAAGCTGTATGACGGTCTGGCCTTTGACATCGCCCAGAAATCGCGGCTGTTTGAGAATATCGATGCGCTGCCGATCACGCCCGCGCTGAAAGTGCAGGCTATGCTCAAGCTGTTTGCTGCGGGGCAGATCACCGAGGGCAAATTGTCAGCCGATGCACATAAAAGGGTGCTCGACTATCTGGCCCAGCCGGGCTTTCTCACCGGTTATCTGCAGGCCTGGGCGCAAAGCCATGGCGGCAAGCTCGATAAAATGGCGTCTCTGCTCGAACTGGCGCAGGGCTTAAAAAAAATCGGTCTGCCGCCGGATACCTTCTTCAACGCTATGGCGGCATAAAAATCCCCGCTACCGGTCTGGCAGCGGGGATTTTATTTTGTCGTAACGTTATGCGTGAAACCCGCCGATATTTAGTGGGCGGCATCCCAGTTGTCGGCAGCGCGGGCTTCGACCGTCAGTTTGACCGACAGGGTCTGCGCCGGCAGTGCGGCTTGTTCCATCGCCGCGGCGACCACGGTGCAGGTCCGTTCGGCCTCGGCCTCGGGCACCTCGAACACAAGCTCGTCATGCACCTGCAGCAGCATGCGCGCGGGCAGATCCGCACCGGCCAAAACGTTCTGCATACGGATCATGGCGCGCTTGATGATGTCGGCGGCGGCACCCTGGATCGGGGCGTTGATCGCTGCCCGTTCCGCCCCGGCCCGGAAGGCGGCATTCTTGGCGTCGATCTCGCGGATATGGATGCGCCGCCCGAACAGGGTTTCGACATAGCCATGTGCGCGGGCGAAGCTTTTGGTCTCTTCCATATAGGCGCGGATGCCGGGGAAGCGGGCGAAATAGCGCTTGATATAATCGTCGGCTTCCATGCGCCCGATGCCAAGCTGGGCCGCCAGCCCGAAGGCCGAAATGCCATAGACGATACCAAAATTAATCGCCTTGGCGCGGCGGCGCACATCTGACGGCATCCCCTCGACCGGCACACCGAAAATCTCCGATGCGGTCATGGCATGAATATCAACCCCATCGGCAAAGGCTTTTTTCAGCGCATCGATCCCCGCGATATGGGCCAGCAGTCGCAGTTCAATCTGGCTGTAATCGGCGCTGACCAGTTTCATACCCTTGGGCGCGATGAAAGCCTGACGGATACGTCGCCCGGCAGCGTTGCGGACCGGAATGTTCTGCAGGTTCGGATCGGTCGAGGCCAGACGCCCCGTCGCTGCCGCTGACATGGCAAAGCTGGTGTGCACCCGCCCGGTTTTGGGATTGATATGGCCGGGCAGTGCGTCGGTATAGGTGCCGCGCAGCTTAGCCAGGCCCCGCCAGTCGAGCACCTTTTGCGGCAGGACATGGCCGGCGCTGGCCAATGTATCCAGCGCATCGGCATCGGTCGACCATGCCCCGGTTTTGGTGCGCGACCCACCGGGCAGCTTCAGCTTGTCGAACAGAATTTCCCCGAGCTGTTTGGGGGATCCGACATTGAAATCAGATGCGGCCAGGGCATGAATTTCCTGCTCCAGTCCCGCCTGCTCCAGCGCGAAATCGTTCGACAGTTTGTGCAGCAGATTAAGGTCAACGGCGATACCCGCCGCTTCCATATCCGCCAGCACGGTGATCAGCGGCCGCTCCAGCGTTTCATAAACGGTGGTCTTTTTATCAGCGACCAGTCGGGCTTTCAGCACCTGCCACAGCCGCAGGGTAATATCGGCATCTTCGGCGGCATAACGGGTGGCATCGTTCAGGGCGACGCGGTCGAAGGTGACCTTGTCTTTGCCCTTGCCCGCCACATCGGCAAACGTAATCGGCTTGTGGCCCAGATGCAGTTCCGACAGCTCGTCCATACCATGGCCATGCAGGCCAGCATCCAGCACATAGGACAGCAGCATGGTATCGTCGATGGCGGCCAGGCGAATGCCGCGCTGACGGAAAATCTGAAAATCATATTTCAGATTCTGGCCGATCTTGAGGACGGCATCGTCTTCCAACAGCGGTTTCAGCGCGGCGATCAGATCGCTTTCGGCAATCTGGATCGGGGCGCTTTCAAACACCAGCCCGCCGTCACCCTGATTGTGACCACAGGGGATGTAGCAGGCCTTGTTGGGTTTCAGCGCCAGTGACACACCACACAGGCCCGCCTGTAACGGATCAAGCGAGGTGGTCTCGGTATCGACCGCGACATAGCCCTGGGCGCGGGCCCCGGCGATCCAGTGTTCCAGCCGCGTCAGATCGGTGACGCATTCATAGGCGGCGTAATCGACGGTTTCGCGGTTTTCATCCGTCTGCGGATTTTCCGGCAGCGCCCCGGCAGCATCGGTATTTTTCTGTTCGATGCCGCCCAGCCCACCGCCGGTCTGGCCGTTTGATACGGTGCCAAAAGCGATGCGTTTGGCCAGCCCGGTAAATTCCATCTCGCTGAGGAATGTCCCCAGTTTGTTTTTGTCGAGCGGGGTGGCGGCAAAGGCGTCAAGGCTGACCTCGACCGGCACCTTGTCATCAAGCCGGACCAGCTTTTGCGACAGCCGCGCTTCCTCGGCATGGGCGATAAGGTTTTCGCGCCGTTTGGGTTGCCTGATTTCGCCCGCATGGGCAAGCAGGTTTTCCAGATCGCCATAGGTGTTGATCAGTTCGGCGGCGGTCTTGATGCCAATCCCCGGCACGCCGGGAACGTTATCGACGGAATCCCCCGCCAGCGATTGCACATCAATCACCTTGGCCGGGGGCACGCCGAATTTGTCGATCACCTCGGCGGTGCCGATCTGCTTGTTCTTCATGCTGTCATACAGGCGGACCGAGCCATCCTGTACCAGCTGCATCAGATCCTTGTCGGACGAGATGATGGTGACCATCGCACCGGCTTCGGCACCCAGCCGCGCATAGGTGGCGATCAGATCATCGGCTTCAAAGCCGGGTTGTTCGACACAGGCGACGGAAAAGGCCCGTGTCGCGTCGCGCACCAGCGGAAACTGCGGTATCAGATCTTCCGGTGTTTCGGGCCGGTTGGCTTTGTAAGCCGGATAGATATCGTTGCGAAAGGTTTTGTGACCGGCATCGAATATAACCGCAATATGCGTAGGGGCATCTGCGGTGGCGGTATCGGCAATCAGCTTGAACAGCATGTTGCAATAGCCGGATACGGCGCCCACCGGCAGCCCGTCAGATTTGCGGGTCAGGGGCGGTAATGCGTGATAGGCACGGAACAGGAACCCCGATCCGTCGATCAGGGTCAGGCGATCACCGGCCTTGATCATACCGGTGACTTGCCTGAGGCGGGATGGACAAAGCGGCGTCCGCAATAGGGACAGGTCACACTATCGGCCTCGGCAAATTCGAGATAGATCTTGGGGTGACCAAGCGGGCCGCCATCGCACGCCACGCGGCTCTGGCTGGTTTCGACGGTTTCCACCGGCGGCAGATTTTGCTGTTCCACGTCTTTACCTCTTGAATCGTGGCGGCGATCATAGCGGTCCACAGCCGGTCCTGAAAGCCGGTTGCTGGTGTCTTCGCGTATCCCCAGATGTTGAAGGAACGGCCATGGTTAAACTCAATCGGATTTACACCAAGACCGGCGACGGCGGAAAAACCTCGCTGGGTGACGGTAAACGGGTGGAAAAGACCTCCACACGCATTGCCGTGCTGGGCGATATCGATGAAGCCAACGCGGTGATTGGTGTGGCCCGGCTTAGCGCCAAAGGCAAGCTTGATGGCTTGCTGGCGGCGATCCAGAATGACCTGTTCGATCTGGGGGCCGATATTTCCGTGCCGCACAAGGCAAAGGGCGAAGACGGTCGGTTGCGCATCATCCCGGCACAGGTCAAACGGCTGGAACAGGAAATCGACGCGATGAATGAAAAACTCGCCCCGCTGACCTCGTTCGTTCTGCCGGGCGGTTCGGCGACGTCGGCCGAGCTGCATCTGGCCCGTACCGTGGTGCGCCGGGCTGAACGCGGGCTGTTTCTGCTGGCCAAAAAGGCCCCGGTGAACCGCGAAGCGCTGCACTATCTCAACCGGCTGTCGGATCATCTGTTTGTCGCGGCGCGCTGGGCCAACGACAAGGGGGCCAGTGATGTGCTGTGGCAGCCGGGGGCAACGCGGTAGGTCTTTACGCTTTGTGATGATGTGGGGCTGATAAAAAGCCCAAAAGCACACCGATCAGACCGCTGGCGAGCCAGGCATAGAGGTTCAGTGTTGCGGCCAGTGTCGTGCTGAGGGGGGCGGGCAAATGGGCCTCGGACCAGGCGGTCAGCCGGGCCGGGCCGCCCGCATCGCCCCAGGCCCAGACATCGGAAATCGTGTGGGCAACCAGATGGCCGCCCGCCTCAAGCGACGCAATCAGATCTGCCGACAGCAGCACCAGTGACAGACCAACCAGCAGAAGGCCGCAAATTCCAGCGGTTTGGCGCATATGCATAAAACAACCACCCTTCAAGGTGCGGGACAGTAGCGCGGGGGACGCCCCCTTGCGAAGTCTTGTTTTGGCTGCGGGGTGAAACGGGGCAGTTTCGGTCTTTTGCCGCATCAGGGTATGATGGCTGTGACAGAATCGTCGTGAGAACGCTGGCTTGTTATGGGAACACTGGCGTAACCCGGCGGACAGAACAGGCAGTAAAGATGCGCATTATGGGCTTGGATCCCGGCCTTAACCATATGGGCTGGGGGGTAATCGATATGGCAGGCTCGCGCCTGACCCATGTCGGCCATGGTGTCATCTCGACCACCACGGCGGATGTGCTGGGGGTGCGCCTGATGCGCCTGCACGCCGAGGTGGCGCGGATTATCGCCGAGCTGCAGCCTGATGCATTTTCGATCGAACAGGCCTTTGTCTACAAGGACCCGTCCGCGGCGCTGAAACTGGGCCATGCCCGCGCTGTCGCGCTGCTGGCTGCGGCGCAGGCCGGGCTGGAAATTGCCGAATATTCGCCCAACCATATCAAGAAATCGGTGGTCGGCGTCGGCCATGCCGATAAGGTGCAGGTGCAGGCCATGGTGCGGCGGCTGCTGCCAACCTGTAAGGTGACACAGGCCGATGCCGCCGATGCGCTGGCCGCGGCGATTGCCCATGCCTCGCTGGCGGGCACACAGGCTAAAATCCGGGTGGCGTTAGCATGATTGGAAAACTGACCGGCATTATCGACAGTCTGGGCGATGATTATGCGCTGATCGATGTGAACGGGGTGGGCTATGTGGTTTTTTGTGCCGCGGCGACGCTGGCCAAGCTGGGCCCCGGCATGCACGTCGCCCTGTTGATCGACACCAAAATGAGCGAGGAAGCGATCCGCCTTTACGGCTTCCTTACCCATGACGAACGCGAATGGTTCCGCCTGTTGCAAAGCGTGCAAGGGGTGGGGGCCAAGGTGGCGCTGGCCATTCTGACCGTACTTAACCCGACCGAACTGCAGCGTGCGCTGGCGCTGGGCGACAAGGCGATGGTGGGCCGGGCGCAAGGGGTGGGGCCGAAACTCGCCCTGCGCATTGTCACCGAATTAAAGGGCAAGGCGCCCAAAAGCTTTGTCGCCACCGGGGCCGATCTGGCCACGGTCCTGGCCACCCCGGTGGATGGCGGTGCCCGCGCCGCCGAGTCCGATGCCCGTGCCGCCCTGATCAATCTGGGCTATGGCGAGGCCGATGCCGCCGAAGCGGTGGCGCGCGCCGCCCTTCATCTGGGCGACGGCGCCAAAGTGGGCGACA
>JBAVPS010000486.1:0-13845 GCA_049693315.1 Rhizomicrobium sp.
GGGTTTATGCGGGGGGGGGACGCTTTTACGAAGTCACGTCGAGCAACGCGCCCATCATACGGTCGGCTGTTTTGAACACCGAGGCATTGGCCTTGTACGAGGTGGTATCGCTCAAGCTCGAAACCACGGCGGATTCCAGCTGGCCATTGTCATCCGATCCCGTCGTTGTCGACTGGACGATGGTGGTTGCGTCTTTTTGGAAACGGGTGGCGGTATTCCGCAGGCCCGTCGCCGCAATACTCATTGCATCGCTCATGTGGTCTTCTACCGCAAAATCCGTGCATCACACGGTATGGCTGACACCAAACCTTGGCACAATCCTATATCAAAACAGGCTTGTTGGCGAGAAGATCGAATTCCCATACTTCGGCAGGGGTTAGACGGTTACGTCGATGCTGTGGGCATCATCATCGTCTGCCAGACCGCCATCGTCCACCGTGCCATTACCGGGCAGGCTGTCCGCCGCGGCGGTATTCTCGTCTGCGGGGGGGGTGGTGCGTTTGTGTTTATGGCCGGGCTGGTCGGGTAATTCTCCATCATCCTTCAGCTCGGGGATGGCGATGGCTCCGGCAACATTATTCTTCACGGCGTTATGGAGCCGTATCATCTCCTCGCGGCGGTCAACCGACGATATGGGGAAGAAGTCGCTCATAGGCTGTATATTAAGTCTGTATGCTGAAAATGTCAAAGAAAATTGGTCGGGATAAGACTGCGTTCCTCGCCACCCGTGCAGGGTAAGCGTCCTATCGCACGGCTGCGGTATAAGCCCGCCCAGGGCGTGTGGTGGATTTTTTAAGGTGTGAATTGCCGCATGCGGCCCCTGCGGTTGCAATCCTGGCGTGTTATGCGGGGTGGGATTTTCTTTTATAGGTATTTGTTTTATAAGTGAATTCGTCAGGAACCGGCTGTCCGGCTGTGGCGGAAAGCCTGATCGGGCCGTGCCCGATACACCTTATTTTATGTTTATGGTTAAATAATTAGAAACGTAAGCCGGGCGAAATTTGTCCGTGATCGGTCTTGAGTGTGGGGATTTAAAGCAGCGTAATGACCAAGATAGCGTTGTATCTGCTCTATGCGTTGGTGGCTGTCGGGGCGGGGTGTGAGATTGGTCTTTACAGCAATCCGCTGGGCGGGGCTGGCGGCGGGCTGTTAGCCTTTCTGATCTGTATGCAGCTGCACAACACGTTTCAGCTGCGCCATTACCGCCACCGCCATGAAAACGAGATCCGCGCCCTGCGCGAGGCCGGGCTGGGTCTTGAAAACGCATTGGGGTTGACCCATTCCAAGCTGAACGATGTCGCCGAAGCGCTGGAAGCGCGCACCTCGGCGCAGAACCGTAAGATCGTCTCGGAATTGCGCGTGCTGGAAACCCTGATGCGCGAGCAGGGCAGTCGCTTTGCCGCCGCCAAGGCGCAGGTCATCAGCGCCAGCGGTTCCAAGCCGTTTGAAGCGCTCAATGATGCCGATATGCTGGAAGCTGTGCGTGACAGTCTGGTCGAAAACCGCATCGATCTTCTGCTGCAGCCGATTGTGCAGTTACCCCAGCGCAAGGTGCGGTTTTACGAAGCCTATTCGCGGCTGCGGGCACAGGATGGCCGGATCATTCTGCCCAAGCAGTATCTGCCGGTGGCAACCCCTGCGGGCCTGATGTGCGTGATCGACAATCTGTTTCTGTTCCGCTGTGTTCAGATTGTGCGCCGTCTGATGAAGAAGCATCGCGATATTGCGGTGTTCTGCAACATTTCCGCCGATACGCTGAATGATGCCGAATTCTTTCCGCAGTTTCTGGAATATGCCGAACAGAACCGCGATCTGGCCCCCCATATCGTGTTCGAATTCGCCCAGAAGACCGTGATGAAGTCGACGCGGGATGCTCAGGATAATTTGCGCTATCTCGCCCGGCTCGGCTTTGCCATGTCGATGGATCATGTTGATGATCTCGGCTGCAACTTCAAACACGTTCAGGATCTCGGTTTCCGCTTCTTCAAGGTGCGCGCCGGGCTGCTGGTCGAGGATGTCGGGGCGGCCGGTTCCGATGTTGCCGCCGAAGATTACAAGAAGCTGCTGGCCCGTCACGAGATGGAACTGATTGTCGAGTGGGTCGAGGACGAAAAGACTGTCCTGCAGATCCTCGATTTCGGCGTCGATTACGCCGAAGGCTATCTGTTCGGCGAGCCGCGTGCCGTGCGCGATGATGCGCTCGGGCAGGCTGGCACCCGTTCGTCCGATGGGGCGGGCGCGGCTCAAGGGGGCAAAGACGATGCCCCCGGCAGGATCATACCTTTACGCAAAGTGGTCTAATCTGTCGCTCAATCAGGGCGCAAGATTGATGGCTGCGATCGGGCCGGTTAGAGTGCGCCGCCCCGGCCGGACCTTACCCGGCGGAGCTATGAGGCGAATTTTGAGCGATATTCCTATTCTTTCCGGTCTTGGCGACATCGCCGGAGCTTACGACGCGATTATCTGCGATGTCTGGGGTGTGCTGCACGACGGCGCGCGGGTTTACCCTGCCGCCGCGACGGCGCTGAAAAACTTCCGTGAAAATCACGGCAAGGTGGTGCTGCTGTCCAACGCACCGCGTCCGCCGGACCATACCGCCCGCCAGCTGGCCGGGATGGGCATGCCCGATGGCTGTTACGACGCCATTGTCACCTCGGGCGGGGCATCGCGCGATGATCTGATCGCCCGCAGCGCCAGGGGGACTGTGAAGCTGCTGCATATCGGGCCGGAGCGTGACACGCCGATTTTCGACGGGCTGAATGTCAAACTGGTCGGTGTTGAAGACGCCGATGTCATGCTGCTGACCGGGCTGGATGACCACGATACCCAGACGCCGGACGACTATGCCGATGTTCTGGCGGCGGCGAAAAAGCATAACCTGCCCGCCATCTGTGCCAATCCGGATATTCTGGTGCCGATCGGCGACAAGATCGTCTACTGCGCCGGGGCACTGGCCCGGGCCTATGCCGAACTGGGCGGTCCGGTGACCTATTATGGCAAGCCGCATCTGCCGGTCTACGAGATGGCGCTGAAAGCGGCCCGGTCTGAGAAGAAGGTTCTGGCTAAGAAAAAAATCCTCGCCATTGGCGATGCGCTTGAAACCGATCTGGCCGGGGCGGCGGGTGCCGGGCTGGATGCGCTGTTTGTCACCTCGGGCCTGCATGCCAGGGATATTGGCACCTTGACGCCTCAGGCGGTTTCAGCCTTCCTTGCCGGGCACCACACCACGGTCTCAGCCGCCATCGACATGCTGCGCTGGTAACATTCAGGATCTTTGCATGACTTATTATAGCGACGAGATTAAGCCCGGTCTGGCGGAAAGCTTCACCAAGACGGTGACCGAAAAGGAAATCGCCCTGTTCGGCGAGGTTTCCGGCGACATGAACCCGGTGCATTTCGATCAGGCTTTTGCCGAGACCACCATTTTTAAGGGCCGCGTTGCCCATGGCATGTTGTCAGGCAGCTTCATCTCGACCGTCATCGGCACCAAACTGCCCGGTCCGGGGGCGATCTTCATCAGTCTTGATATGAAGTTTCTCGCCCCGGTGCATATCGGTGATGAAGTCGTCACCACCTGCACGGTGCGCGAGGTGCTGCCCAAACGCCGCATGATCCTCGATTGCGTCTGCGCCGTGGGCGATAAGACCGTGATCAGCGGCCAAGCGGTGGCGATGGCCCCGATGCGTCCCAAATCTGCCTAACACCAGTCCGCCTGAAAGCCCGCCCATGAAAATTTACCGCCACATCGCAGATATCCCGGATGCCTTTCGGGGCGCGGTGATTGCCATCGGCAATTTTGATGGTGTGCACCGCGGCCATCAGGCCCTGATCGGGCGGGCGCGTGCGATGGCCGAGGAACGGCATGCCCCGCTGGCGGTGATGGTGTTCGAGCCGACGCCGCAAGAATATTTCAACCCCGGTGCAGCCCCGTTTCGCCTGACCCCGTTCCACGCCAAGGCGCGGGCGATTGCCGATCTGGGGGCCGACGCTCTGATTGCCCCGCCGTTTGATGCCGCCCTTGCGCGCCAGTCGGCACAGGATTTCGTGCTCGATTTGCTGATTGGCCGGTTGATGGTTGGCGCGGTGGTGGTGGGGCGGGATTTCCGCTTCGGTGCCGGTCGGGCGGGCGATGCCACCCTGATCGCCTATATGGGGGCGGAAGAAGGCTTTTCAGCAGAAATCGTTGACCCGGTGCTGACGGATGCGGGGGGTGACGAAAAAATCTCCTCCACCGCGATCCGGCAGGCCTTGGCCGCGGGCGAGGTGGAACAGGCGGCGGGCTGGCTTGGCCGGCCCTTTGCCATTGAAGGCACGGTCGAACATGGCGATGCCCGTGGCCGGACGTTGGGCTTTCCCACCGCCAATATCGGTATGGGCGTCTATGTTCGACCGGCGTTTGGGGTTTATGCGGTGCGCGCCAGCCTGTTTTGCGAGGCGGGGACGGTGCGCCGCCTCGATGGCGTGGCCAATCTGGGCGTGCGGCCGATGTACAAGACGGTGCAGCCCTTGTTGGAAGCCTTTTTGTTCGACTTCGACGAGGATATTTACGGTCGCCGCCTGTCGGTTGAACTGGTATCGCACCTCAGGCCCGAGATGAAATTTGGCTCGGTCGATCTGCTGATTGAACAGATGAACAAAGACAAAGCTATGGCCCGCACAGTGTTAATGCGGGGCCAGCCCACGCGCAGCACTGGACCGTGACCGGCGGGCTTGCTAGGAAGGACGCGCGTTAGAGGCGTGCAAGGATGCCTGTTTTTCTGGGATTGATACGAATTAACCGCCCGGCTTCGTAAAGGCTTACCGCCTTTGTGCGAAGACCGGGCCGTGTTTTTCGTGTTGTTGCCCCCGTATTTCCCTTTTAATTTCCAAGGTTTCGTTATCATGTCCGAGAAGAATGAGGCCGCCGGTACCGATTACCGCGCCACCCTGTTTTTGCCCCAGACCGATTTTCCGATGAAAGCGGGCCTGCCCGCCGCCGAGCCCAAATGGCTTGCCCGTTGGAAAGAACAGGATCTCTACAGCGCCATCCGGGCCGGGGCCAAGGGCAATCCGCTGTTTATGCTGCATGACGGCCCGCCCTACGCCAATGGCGAGATTCACTCCGGCACCGGCCTCAACAAGGTGCTCAAGGATTTTGTCATCCGCAGCCAGACCATGATGGGCAAAGACGCCCCGTATGTTCCGGGCTGGGATTGCCACGGCCTGCCGATTGAATGGAAGGTCGAAGAACAGATCCGCAAATCCGGCAAGACCAAGGAACAGGTTCCGGTCATCGAACTGCGCCAGATGTGCCGTGATTTTGCCAAAGGCTGGATCGACAAGCAGCGCGAACAGTTCAAGCGCCTTGGTGTCATGGCGCTGTGGGACCGCCCCTATCTGACGATGAATTTTGCCGCCGAGGCGACGATCGCAGGCGAGCTGCACAAATTCGTCGATGCCGGTCTGCTTTATCGTGGTTTCCGCCCCGTGATGTGGTCGCCGGTCGAAAAGACCGCGCTGGCCGAGGCCGAGGTCGAATATCAGGATCGCGAATCGACCACGATCTATGTGAAATTCCCGGTGGTGGCGGCGGCCAGCGCCGGTGCGGCGGTCGATCTGAACGCCGAACCGCTTTATGTCGTGATCTGGACCACCACGCCATGGACCATTCCGGCCAACCGCGCCATCGCGTTTTCGCCCACCATGGACTATGCGGTCTATGAAGTGACGGCGGCGGAAGAAGGCTCGCTGGCCAGTGTCGGTGAAAAGCTGGTGCTGTCCGATGCGCTGGCCGCAACCGTTGCCCGCCATGCCAAAATGTCGGTCGAACGCAAAATCAGCATTGATCCGGCGTTTCTGACCTGTGCCCACCCGTTTCGGGGGGCTGGCTATGATTTCGATGTGAAGCTCTATGCGGGCGATCACGTCACCGCCGATACCGGCACCGGGTTCGTGCACACCGCGCCGGGCCATGGCGAGGAAGACTTTGAACTGATCCTCGAAAAATGCGGCAAGGATTATCCGGCAAAGAATCCGGATGCCTTCAATGTCGTCAACGCGGAAGGCGCTTTTGCCCCCCATGTGCCGCTGTTTGCCGGTAAGCATATCCTGTCGCGCGACGGTAAAAAGGAAGGCGACGCCAATAAAGCGGTGATCGAGGGGCTGGCCGAACGAAATGCGCTGGTTGCCTCCGGTAAGCTGCGCCACAGTTATCCGCACAGCTGGCGGTCCAAAGCGCCGGTGATTTTCCGCGCCACGCCGCAATGGTTCGCCGCCATGGACAAGGTGTTCAAGGACGGTAAAACCTTGCGCGAACTGGCGATGCAGGGTCTGGCCGATACCAAATTCTATCCCGAACAGGGGCGCAACCGCATCGGCTCAATGGTCGAAGGCCGCCCCGACTGGGTGCTGTCACGCCAGCGCGCCTGGGGCGTGCCGCTGAGCATTTTCGTCGAAAAGGCCACCGGTAAAGTCCTCAACGATAAAGCCGTCAATGACCGCATCATCGCCGCCTTCAAAGCAGAAGGTGCCGATGCCTGGTTCAGGGACGGGGCCGCTGCCCGCTTCCTTGGCGATGGCTATCAGGTGGAAGACTACGAGCAGGTCAGCGATATTCTGGATGTCTGGTTCGATTCCGGCTCGACCCATGTCTTCACGGTGGAGCAGCCGGTCGACAGTCACTGGACACAGGCCGACAAGATCGATCTCTATCTCGAAGGCTCGGACCAGCATCGCGGCTGGTTCCAGTCGTCGCTGCTTGAATCCTGCGCCACCCGTGGCGAGCCGCCCTACAAGGCGGTGCTGACCCACGGTTTCGTGCTCGATGAAAAGGGCCGCAAGATGTCCAAATCGCTCGGCAACACCGTGTTGCCACAGACGATTGCCGATCAGAACGGTGCCGACATTCTGCGTCTGTGGGCGGCCTCGTCCGACTTCACCCAGGATTTGCGTATCGGTGGCGACATCATCAAGTCGAATGTCGATGCCTATCGCCGCCTGCGCAACACCATCCGCTTCATGCTGGCCAATCTGGCGGGCTTTACGGATGCCGAGCGCATTGAAGCCGACAAAATGCCCGAGCTCGAGCAGTATATCCTGGCTAAGCTGGCCGAGATCGATGTGATCGTGCGCGAGGGCTATAACAATTACGATTTCAACCGCGTCTACAACACGGTGTTTTCGTTCTGCACCAACGAGCTGTCGGCCTTCTATTTCGACATCCGTAAAGACGCACTTTATTGCGATGCGGCTTCCAGCCTGCGCCGCCGCGCTGCCCGCACGGTGACCGAAGAAGTCTTCCGCCATGTCGTGACCTGGTTCGCGCCGATCCTGTGCTTCAGCATGGAAGAAGCGTGGCTGACCCGCTTCCCCGATGCCGCCAGTGTGCATCTGCAGGGCTTCCCCACCGTTCCGGCGGGCTGGGCCAATGCTGCCCTGACCGCCAAGTGGGATCGCATCCGGGCGTTGCGCCGTGTCGTCACCGGGGCGCTGGAAGTGGCCCGCCGTGACAAGGTAATCGGGGCCTCGCTCGAAGCCGCACCGACCCTGTTCGTGGCCGATGAAGCCGATGCCGCGCTGTTTGCCGGGCTGGACCTCAAGGAAATCGCTATCACCTCGGCGGCGCAAATCGCGGTCGGCACCGGCCCGGACGATGCTTTCCATCTGGCCGATGTGCCGGGCGTGGCGGTCAGTTTTGCCAAAGCGGAAGGGGCCAAATGCGCCCGCTGCTGGATGATCCTGCCCGAAGTGGGTGAGAATCAGGCCCATCCCGATCTGTGCCCGCGCTGCGCCGAAGCGGTGAGCGAAAGCGGGGGCGCAGTATGACGGCGTCCACCCGTGCCAGAACGCTGGGCCTGCTCACCGCGCTTGGCGCGCTGATTCTCGATCAGGGTTCCAAGAATCTGCTGCTCTATGGTTTGGGCTTTGCCACCATGCCGCCGGGCGTGGCGATTCCGCTGTTGCCCTGCTTTAATCTGGTCATGGTGTGGAATACGGGTGTGACATTCGGGCTGTTTGCCGCAGGAAGTCAGCTTTCGACCTATTTTTTGGCCGGGTTCCAGTTTCTGGCGGTTTGTGCGCTTTGCCTGTGGCTTTGGCGGGCGCGGGGGCGGCTTTTAACGCTTTCCATCGGTCTGGTGATCGGCGGCGCGATCGGGAATTTGATCGATCGGCTGGTTTACGGCCGTGTTGCCGATTTTTTTCACTTTTACGTTTCCGGTTTCGACTGGTATGTCTTCAATATCGCGGATACGGCGATTGTGTTTGGCGTCGCCGGCCTCATCTATGATGCGCTATTCGGTGCGAATGCTTCCGGGCACAAGCCAGCTTAAGGAGTTATGACCATGCGTTTGTCGTTTAAGGCTTCCTATCTGGCGCGTGCTGCCCTTGTGGCTGTCGTCGGCGTGTCGCTGTGCAACTGCTCAAGCCTGCGTAAGGCCGCTGGTATGAACAAGATGCCGCCGGATGAATTCACCGTGCTGACCAAAGGGCCGCTGATCATGCCGCCCGATTTCGGTCTGATGCCGCCCAAGCCCGGCGCTGCGCCGACCAACCAGTCCGATCCGGCGACCAATGCTCAGGCCTCGCTTTATGGCACCGATCCGGCGGCGATTGCCGCCTCGATGCAGGGTCCGGCCAGTTCGGCGGAAAAACTGCTGCTGGCCAATGCAGGCGTTGCCAATGCCGACCCCGATGTGCGTCAGCATCTGGCCTCTGATATGAAGTCGCAGCTGGCCACCGACGAAGGTTTCACCAAGGACATTCTGTTCTGGCAGGAAAAGAAGAAGCCTGAACCCGGCAAACTGGTCGATGCCGATGCCGAAGCCAAGCGCATCGCCGCCCAGCGTGATGCGGGCAAAGCCGTCAATGGCGGTGCCGGTCCCAAGCCGGATGAAGATGATTCGGGCTGGTTCGACGGCTGGTTCGACTGGCTTTAAGCCGGTCCCACATCCGGCACCTGTGTCGGGACGGGGCGTGGATTTCGTCCCCCGCTGGCACCGTAACTATATGATTTCCATCGCTTGCAAAGCGGACAGGGCCTCAAGGCTCTGTCCGTTTCGTTTCGCTTAAGGCAAGATGGCCCTCATGACGTCGCATACGAAAAACCGCTTCCGCCTGATTTTTGGTCTGGTTGCCGCCTTTTGGCTGGGAACTGGTGCCGCACTGGCTGCACCCAAAGGGGCCACCAAAGCCGCCGAAACGCCGCGGCCGTTCCAGTTTGCCCTGCAGAACGGTTTGCAGGTCATGGTGCTGACCGACCGGCGTGCCCCGGTCGTCACCCAGCTGCTGTGGTTTCGCACCGGATCGGTGGATGATCCGCCCGGCCTGTCCGGCATGGCGCATTTCTTCGAGCATATGATGTTCCGCGGCACCAAGGCGGTGCCGGGGGCGGGCTTTGCACAGGCGGTGACGCGCGCCGGTGGCGAAGACAATGCGTTTACCACGCCCGATTACACCATGTTTTACGAGCGGGTCGGTAAAGAGCATTTGCGCCAGATGATGCATCTGGAAGCCGACCGCATGCGCGATCTGGTCCTGACCGAAGCGGCGGTGGCCACCGAACGCGATGTTATTCTGGCCGAACGCCGCCAGCGTATTGATAATGATCCGTCGGCGCTGGCCGAGGAACAGGCGGCTGCGGCGCTGCATCTGTCCCACCCCTATGGTCGCCCGACCATCGGCTGGGCCGAGGAAATCCGCCATATCGGCCGGGCCGAGGCCGCCGATTTCTATTACCGCCATTATGCGCCCAACAATGCGCTGCTGATCGTGGCGGGTGATGTCAGTCCCGAGGACGTGCGTGCTGCTGCCGAAGCCGAATATGGCCCGCTGCCGTCGCGCAATCTGGTGGCGCGGACCGACTATGCGCAACCCCCGCGGCTGGGGGAAACCCGGCTGAACCTGCCCTTGCGGTCGGTCAAGGTTCCGGCTTTCTTACGGCTCTATCGGGTGCCGAGCTATGCCGAAGCTGCCCCCGGCAAGGCCGAAGCGCTGGAGTTGTTCGCCCGCATGCTGGGTGGTGACAGCGCCTCGGCGCTCTATCGCATTCTGGTGCTGGAACGCCATCTGGCGACCAGTGTCGCGGTCGATTACGACGGCTATGCCCGTGACAGCGGCACCTTGTCGATTTCTGCCGAGCCGCGCCCCGGTGTACCGCTTGAGGTGCTGGAGCGGACCATCGATGAAACCATTTCCAGCTTTGCCCGCCGTGGGCCGGGGCAGGGTGATCTTAACCGCACCAAAAAGCAGATGGTGGCGGGCGTGCTTTTGCGGCGCGATAATCAGTTCGAGATGGCATCGGCCTTTGGCCGGGCGCTGATGATCGGGCTCACCGCGCAGGATGTCCAGCTGTGGCCGGCCCGGATTCAGGCGGTCAGTGCAGATGGGGTGAAAAAAGCGGCTGCCGGGCTGTCACGCAAAGAAGCGGTGAGTGTTCTGCTCACGCCGGGGCGGTGACGGCGATGCATCGGCTGCTGATGACTGCCCTGATCGGTCTTGCTTTGGCGTTCAGTCCGGCGGCGGCGATGTCGGTCAAGGCGATCAAGGCCCCCAAGGGCAGTGTGGTGTGGCTGGCCGAGGATCATACCGTGCCGGTCATCGCCATGACCGCCAGCCTTCCCGCAGGCTCGGCCTATGATCCCTCGACCAAGGCGGGGCTGGCCGCGATGGCGGCGGCGCTGCTCGAAGAAGGCGCGGGCAGCCTTGACGGTGATGCGTTTCACAATGCGCTCGACGAACGCGCGGTCGAACTGACCGCGACGCCCGATCGTGACCGGTTGGTGATTTCGCTGAAAGTGCTGTCGCCCGATGCCCGCGAGGTTTTTCGCATGCTGGGGCTGGCGCTGTCGCGCCCGCGGTTTGACTATGACGCCATTACCCGGGTGCGGCTGTCGATGATGCAGGATCTCGACCGCGAGCATGAAGACCCCTCCGCCGTGGCGTGGAACAGCTTTTTCGCGCTCTATTTCGGGGCCCATCCCTATGGCCATCCGGTCGAAGGGGCCAAGCCCGCGCTGGCTTCGATTAGCCGCGAGGATTTGCGTGGCTTTGTCGCCAGCCACTGGGTAGCGGGCGATATCAAGATCGCCATTGCGGGCGATGTCGATGAAAAGACCGCAGCCGCGCTGGCGCGGTCGGCGTTCGGGGCGTTACCGCTGCGCCCGGTGCCAGCTGTGGCGCTGCCGCGTTTTGTCGGCGCGGCGGGCCAGCATGTTATGGCCATGCAGGTTTCGCAGTCCGATACCATTTTCGCGCTGCCCGGCTTTACCCGGCGCGACCCGGATTTTCTGGCCGGACTGATCGCCAATACCATTCTGGGCGGGGCCGAAGAATCCCGCTTAAGCCGGGCGCTGCGGGAAAATCGCGGGCTGACCTATGATGTGTCGACCGATCTGATGACCTTTGCCCGCGCCGGTCTGGTGCTGGGCGAGGTGCAGACCAAACCCGAAAAGGTCCGCGCCACGCTGGCCATCGTGCGCCAGTCGTTACGCCAGTTCGCCATGACCGGGCCGACGACGCAGGAATTCGCCGACGCCAAATCCTATGTCCGCGGCTCGTTCCCGCTGGCCTTTGCCTCGAACGAGGATATTGCCACCACGCTGGCCGGGTTCATGGCGGATGGTCTGCCGGTCGATTATGTCGAGCGCCACGGGGCGCTGATTGATGCGGTCAGTTTCGAGGATGTCAAACGCGCCGCGCGCCGACTTTATGCCTCGGACAAGCTGACCGTGGTGGTGGCGGGATCTGCCCCGGCCCAGAAGCGTTCGAGCAACCCGTTCCGCGAATGATGCAGTCTTGACCCAAACCGCTATGATCGCCCCATGAAGATTCGTCGTTTATCCGAAGGTACCGTCAACCGCATCGCCGCCGGCGAGGTGGTCGAACGCCCCGCCAGCGCGGTCAAAGAGCTGGTCGAAAACGCACTGGATGCCGGGGCCAAAGCCATCGAGATCGCAGCATCGGGCGGCGGGGCCGAGCTGATTGCGGTGGCCGATGATGGCGAGGGGATGACGCCGGACGATCTGGCGGTGGCGATTGAACGCCACGCCACCTCGAAACTCAAAGAAGACGATCTTACCCATATCGCCACCATGGGCTTTCGGGGCGAAGCCCTGCCGTCGATCGGCGCGGTGGCGCGCCTTGCCATTGCCAGCCGCACCACGGATGGCGATGCCCATGGCATTCGGGTGGAAGGCGGCACGGTTTATCCGGTGGTGCCGGAAGGCTTTCGTGCCTCGGGCCAGCATGGCAGCCGGGTCGAGGTGCGGGATTTGTTCTATGCCACCCCGGCGCGGCTGAAATTTCTCAAAAGTCAGCGCTCGGAAGATCTGGCAATACAGGATGTCGTCCGCCGTCTGGCGATGGCGCGGGCCGATGTGGCGTTCCGCCTTGATCTTGATGGTCGGCGCGTGCTCGATCTGCCCGCCGAGGCCGATCTGTTTGAAGGGCGGCTTAATCGGCTGGGCCGTTTGATGGGCCGCGATTTTGCCGACAATTCGGTGCCGGTATCGGCGCAGCGTGAAGCGGTGGCGATCAGCGGTTTTGCCGGGCTGCCAACCTATAACCGCGCCAATTCGCTGATGCAGTATATGTTCGTCAATGGCCGGCCGGTGCGCGATAAGCTGCTGGTCGGTGCGGTGCGCGGGGCCTATGCCGACTTTCTCGCCCGTGACCGTCATCCGGCGCTGGCGTTGTTTATTGAATGCGATCCCGCCTTCGTTGATGTCAATGTGCATCCGGCCAAGGCCGAGGTGCGTTTTCGTGACAGCGGGCTGGTCCGTGGGCTGATTGTTTCCTCGCTCAAAGTCGCCATTGGCGCGGCGGACCGGCGCACCTCGACCACCGTGGCCGAGGCCGCACTGTCGGCCCTGCGTCCGCATAGCGGCCTCAGCTATAATCCCGGCCCGCGTCTGGATCTTGGTCTGCCGTCTGCCGATGTGGCCGGTGTGGCCGAAACCCGGCGCAGCTTTTCCTTTCAGGCCCCCTTGTTCACCGCGGCCCCCTCGGCCCCGCCGGGGGTGCCATCCGAAACGTCCGGTTGGGCTGTGGATAGTTCTGCGACCGGTTATGGCGGCAATCTTCCGCAGACGGATGACGTGCCAACCCCATCCCAGACGCAGGCTTCGGCATCAGAGTATCCGCTGGGTGTTGCCCGCGCCCAGTTGCACAACACCTATGTTGTGGCGCAAACCGCAGACGGCATTGTCATTGTCGATCAGCATGCCGCCCACGAGCGGCTGACCTATGAGAAGATCAAGAAAGCGCTCGAAAGTGGTGGGGTGGTTCGCCAGCCCTTGCTGGTGCCCGAGGTAATTGATCTCGACCCGGCCGAGGTGACGCGGGTGGCTGCCCATGCCGACGAACTGGCCGAACTGGGGCTGGTGGTCGAAGCGTTTGGACCGGATGCGATACTGGTGCGGGAAACCCCGGCATTGCTGGGTCAGACCGATGTCAAAGCGATGATCCGCGATCTGGCCGATGATCTGGCCGAGCAGGGTGCTGCCCATTCGCTGAAGGAACGGCTGTACGACGTCGTTGCGACCATGGCCTGCCATGGTTCGGTGCGGGCCGGGCGACGCCTGGTTCCCGAGGAAATGAATGCCCTGCTGCGCGAGATGGAGGCAACCCCCCATTCCGGTGAATGCAGCCATGGCCGCCCGACCTATATCGAGCTGAAACTGGCCGATATTGAAAGGCTGTTCGGCCGCCGCTAAAGCGGCGGTGGAACTGTCCGCAGGCTGATGGTGTTCTGTGTCAGCGCCGTCAAATATTTATGACGAAGCCGACCTATAGCCAAACTATGGGCGGCTATTTGTTACGCCGACCGGGCTTGGCGCTTTTGCGTTTGGGTTTGGCCGTGCGCTGCGC
>JBAVPS010000487.1:0-13550 GCA_049693315.1 Rhizomicrobium sp.
GCATTGGCATGCAACGCCTTGCGCTCGACATCACTTTCTTTGAGATGGCGAATACTGGCAATCGCACCCGCCGCCAGCACCGGGGCAAGCGAGGTCGAGAAAATAAATCCCGGACCGAAAGAACGGATTGCATCAATCACTTCGGTTTTACCGGTGATGTAACCGCCCATCAGACCAAACGCCTTGGCCAGCGTACCTTCGACGATGTCGATGCGGTCCATCGCGCCATCACGTGCCGCCACACCGGCACCACGGGGCCCATACAGACCGACAGCATGGACTTCGTCGATATAGGTCATGCAGCTATATTTTTCGGCCAGATCGCAGATCGCATGGGTCGGGCCGAAATCGCCATCCATCGAATACACCGCCTCGAAGGCGATCAGCTTGGGCGCCGCCGGATCGGCCTCGCGCAGCAACTCCTCCAGATGGGCCAGATCGTTATGGCGGAAGATCCGCTTCTCGCCATGACCGCGACGGATTCCCTCGATCATCGAGGCATGATTAAGCTCGTCCGAGAAGATGATCAGCCCGGGCAGCAGCCGGTACAGCGTCGACAGCGTGGTGTCGTTGGAGGAGTAGCCGGACGTAAACGTCAGCGCCGCGTCCTTGCCATGCAGATCGGCGAGCTCATGCTCCAGCTCGATATGGTAATGCGTGGTGCCGGAAATGTTGCGCGTGCCGCCCGCACCCGCCCCGGCCTTATCCAGCGCCGCATGCATAGCGGCAATCACGTCAGGATGCTGGCCCATACCAAGGTAATCGTTGCTGCACCACACCGTGATCGGACGGGTGCCACCACTGGTAAAATGATCGGCCGCAGGAAAATTGCCGCGTCTACGCACCAGATCGGCAAAGACCCGATAGCGCCCCTCGCGCTTCAAACCGGCAAGGGCCTCCTGAAACCGCGAAAGATAGTGATAAACCATGTATCCGTCTCTCATCCTGAAGGGAGCGAGCCGCGTCAGCTCACAAATCTGGCGGCACATTAGACCAGCGTCTGCCAACGATCCATCCGATTTCAGTCAAAAACGCCCAATTACACCGGATGGCGCGATCACAATCTTTAAAACGCATAAAAAAACAGCGCGCCCGATATTTTTTATCGCAACGCACTGCTGGTTACATACAGTCTGCCGAGGTAAAACCGGCAGATGAAAGGCTTGTATTAGAATCAGAAAATCTTCTACAGGCGGCAAGGGCCGCAACAGGCGCGGCCCCAGACGCGTAAAGTCAGAACATTTTAAAGACGGAAACGCACCTGATCGATCCAGAATCGCTCGATCCGCTTCAGGCTGGTATTGAGACCATCAAGATCCTCATCGGCGACATTACCGACCGTTTCCAGCGAACCCAGATGGCGCTGGAACAGTTCGCGCAACATGTCACGCACCAGTTCCCCCTTGCGGGTCAGACGAACCAGCACCGAGCGACGATCCGTTTCGGAACGCGAATGGTGCACATAGCCCAGATCAACCAGCTTTTTCAGATTGTAGGAGACATTCGAGCCAAGATAATGGCCGCGGGAGCGCAATTCGCCCGCCGACAATTCCTGATCCCCGACATTAAACAAAAGCAAAGCCTGAACGCTGTTAATCTCGCGTTCCTCACGACGGTCGAGCTCGTCCTTGATGACGTCGAGCAACTGGCGATGCAAACGCTCCACCAAATTCAACATCTCAAAATACGGGCTCTTCGGCGGGCGCTCAGCTTCCGGATCGTTTGACGTCTGCGTCTGCGCATTTGCCACTGCATTCATCGTATTACTTCCTGTTCCCCAGTCCGTCACAATCAGCCCCGATACAATTCAATCCCGTCAGAATCTTAAGTCCCGTCAGAATCCACCCGACGTCATTAAGAAAATGTGTAGTTCGGCACCCGTTAACGATATGTAAAATTACCTGAGAAGAGAACTATGATATTCATAAAAGGAGAATATAATATACTGCAATCACTATTAAAATACATCCCAACATCTAACAATGAAAGTAGGTAATGGCCGCTTAAGAAGACACGGCCAACTCACCTTCTGGTAACGGTGCAAAACAGGCTTCGACTTCAGCATCGGTCACCGCACCCAGCGCCGCCGCCCATTTAGGATTATTATCCTTATCAATAACCGTTGCCCGAATACCTTCACGGAAGTCCGGTAAACGCTTTATCCGGCAGGCCACCCGATATTCCATCTGCATGCAGGCATCGAAATCGAGCGTGCGACCGGCGTGCCAGGCATGAAACGCCACCTTGACCGACAGCGGCGAGCGCGACCGGATCATGGCCGCCGTTTCGCGGGCAAACGCCGTGTTGTTACGATCCAGCGCACTGAGCACCCCTTCGACGTTGGGGGCAGCAAAAGCCGCATCAATCACACCGCGCTGTTTTTCGATGGCCGATTCCAACCCGGCGCTACGGGCACGGCGCAACAGATCGCCAACCTCGTCACCACTGGCCAGCGCATCAATAAAATCAGGCCATTTCTTCTGCGGCAACACATGGGTGATCAGCCCAAGATAGAGCGCATCGGCCTGTTTGGCGCGCGCCCCGCTCATCGCCATGTAGAGGCCGGTCAGCCCCGGTGCCCGCGACAGGAAATAGCTGGCCCCGACATCCGGAAAAAAACCAATGCCGGTCTCGGGCATCGCATAGACCAGATTTTCCGCCCCGACGCGGAAAGTGCCGGGCACGGCAATGCCAAGCCCGCCGCCCATGGTAATGCCATGCAGCAAAGCCAGATGAGGCTTGGGATAATGATGGATATAAGAAATCAGCGAATATTCATCGAACCAGAAATCTTCCGCCGCCCGGTCCCCGGCCACGGCCGAGGCATGAAACATGCGGATATCACCGCCGGCGCAGAAAGCCCGTTCGCCTTCACCACACAAAATCACCGCGCCGATCGAGTCATCATCCCCCCACGCATCCAGTGCCTCGCGTATGGACCGGATCATGCCATGGTTAAGGGCATTGAGCACCTTGGGGCGATTGAGCGTGATAATCCCGGCAGCGCCGCGACGTTCGAAGAGAATGTCATCCATCATGTACCGTCCTGTTATCTCCAGCATTAAGAAT
The DNA here is from genome assembly GCA_049693315.1 of Rhizomicrobium sp. Taxonomy (GTDB): domain Bacteria; phylum Pseudomonadota; class Alphaproteobacteria; order Micropepsales; family Micropepsaceae; genus Rhizomicrobium. The sequence continues at coordinate 3,070 of JBAVPS010000487.1, forward strand.
AGGCGGCCTCCACGTCAATCGATGCATTGCCGCGCCCCGCGTTAGGATTATAGTTTGAGGCAAAATCCTCTAACTGGCCGGTTCCCCCTTTTAGGCCGCCCATTCGCAAAAGGAACTTGTCGATAATGTCTGCAGTTTCGCCTGAATTTCCCGCCATTCGCATGCGTCGCACGCGTGCCCAACCCTGGTCACGCGCGCTGTGCGCAGAAAACACACTGTCCGCAGCGGATTTTATCTGGCCGATTTTCATCATAGACGGTGAAAATAAAACCGAACCCGTCACAACCATGCCGGGCGTATTGCGCTACAGCGTCGACAAAGCCGTGGAAGCCGCCAGTGAGGCCGCCGATCTGGGCATTCCGGTTATCGCCCTGTTCCCCCATACCGACCCGGCCCGCAAAACCGCCGACGGGCGCGAAGCCTATAATCCCGATAATCTGATCTGCCGCGCCACCCGCGCCATCAAAAAAGCGGTGCCGCAGATCGGCATTCTGTGTGATGTGGCGCTCGACCCGTTCACCACCCACGGCCATGACGGGCTGATCGAAGGCGATTATGTCGTCAACGACGAATCCGTCGAGGTGCTGATTAAACAAGCCCTCGCGCAGGTCGAAGCGGGCTGTGATATCATCGCCCCTTCCGACATGATGGACGGGCGCATCGGTGCCATCCGTGCCGCGCTGGAAAGCCACGGCCACAAAAACACGATGATCATGGCCTATGCTGCCAAATATGCGTCGGCGTTTTATGGCCCGTTCCGCGATGCCGTCGGCTCGTCCAAGGCACTGATCGGCGACAAGCGCACCTATCAGATGGACCCGTCCAATACCGACGAAGCCTTACGCGAAGTGGCCCTCGATATTAACGAGGGCGCCGATATGGTAATGGTCAAACCCGGCATGCCCTATCTCGATGTGCTGGCGCGGGTAAAAGACACCTTCCACATGCCGACCTTCAGCTATCAGGTGTCAGGCGAGTACGCCATGCTGATGGCAGCGATGAATGCTGGCTTTCTCGATCCCGACCGCATCATTCTGGAAAGCCTGATGGCGTTCAAACGCGCCGGTGCCAACGGCATTCTGACCTATTTCGCCGTTGATGCGGCCAAACGGCTGCGCGGATAATTTCCCGGATTTTCTGTCAAATACGAGCAAGGGGCGCGGTTTGCGCCCCTTGTGCTGTCAGCACTTTAGTTCGCCACTTCGTCGAGATCCGGCGGCAGGGGCAGAACATCAATGCCCTCCTCGGCCAGATCGGCGGCTTCTTCCAGCGTTGCCTCGCCATAGATCTGGCGCATTTCCTTGTCGCCGTAATGAATGGCGCGGGCTTCTTCGGGAAAGCGTTGGCCGACATCCTCGCCATTATCGAGGACATATTTGCGCACGCCCGCCACCAGCTTGCGCATCTTGTGCATTTCATCGGCATTGAGGCTGGGCTTTCTCGCCCCGGACAAGGCCGGTGCCATCACCGATTTTTCGACCTGATGGCTACTACAGAACGGGCACAGTACTTTGCCGTCGCCCGACTGCTCGTCGAACGCGGTACTGGAGGCGAACCACGCCTCGAACTCATGGCCGTGGTCGCAGGTGAGGTTATAGACGATCATGCTATAAAAATGGGGGCAATGGCCGTCAGGCGCAAGGGGGGATTACACGTCGCGGTGAACAACACCATACCCGTATACATTGATAGAAAGCCGATCAGAGAAATTGCCTGTCACCAATCAAACTCGGCACCCTAGCGCGCGCATCATAGGCCAGGGCGGGATTGATATCGGCCAGAACAACTGCGGGGCTTTCACCGCCCTCGGCCAGCACCTCGCCCCAGGGCGAAACGATCAGCGAATGACCATAGGTTTGTCGCCCGCCCGGATGGCTGCCGCATTGTGCCGGTGCAATAATGAAAGATCCGGTTTCAATGGCACGGGCCCGGAGCAGCACATGCCAGTGGGCCTTACCGGTGGTTTTGGTAAATGCCGCTGGTACGGTAATAAAAATCGCCCCGGCCTGCCCCAGCGTGCGATAGAGCTGCGGAAAGCGCACATCATAGCAAATCGAAAAGCCCACCCGGCCCCACGGCAGACGCGTGTTCACCGCCCGCGCACCGCCTTCGACCGTGTTTGATTCGCGATAGCGTTCGCCCGAAGGCAGGCTGACATCGAACAGATGGATTTTATCGTAGCGGGCCATAATCTGCCCATCGGGGGCGATCAGCAGACTGCGGTTGACGGTTTTATCGGGGCGGATTTTGATCGCCAGCGAGCCGATCAGCAGCCAGACCCGCAGCTCGACCGCCAGGGCAGTCAACCTGGGCAGCAGCGGATCATCGCTTTCGGAAAAGCTCTGCGCCAGCTTGGCATCCGCATCGGGGGCCATCAGCAGGCTATTTTCCGGTGTGGCGAGGAACTCGGCCCCCGCCGCCCGGGCTTCATGCGCCAGTTTCTGCAGCGAATCGAAATTCTCGGCGCGATCAGCACCGGAATTCATCTGCAGACAGGCCGCGCGAAATTCCGTCATTGCGCCAGAAGGGGATCGAGACCGCCAGCCTTGTCGAGGGCATAAAGATCGTCACAGCCACCGATATGCTGATCGTTGATGAAAATCTGCGGCACAGTCCGGCGCCCGCCAGCCTGCTCGGTCATGGATTCGCGCAAAGCGGCATCGTCGGAAACATCGACTTCCTCATACGCGACGCCCTTCCTGGCAAACAATGATTTGGCCCGCACGCAATAGGGGCACACGCGGGTGGTGTAGATCTTGATCTTCGCCATGGCATCCTAACCTTTGTTGACACATGAGCTTATATAATACCCTCGGGGGTGCGGACAACGCGCGCCACCGCCAGCACCGATACTTTTTCAGCACCGGCCCATTTTAAAGCACGGGCGCAGGCATCAACCGTTGCCCCGGTGGTTAAAACATCATCAATCAGTAGAATATGACGGCCCTGCACCGCCGCACGGTGGACCACGGGCACCATAAAAGCCCCACGAACATTGCGCCGTCTGGCCTTGGCCGTGGGCATCTCACCCTGACTTCTGGTTGCCCGCCGCCGCTGCAACAGCAGTGGTGCATAGATCCGTCCACTTTGACGCGCAATAAAACGGGCCAGTTCCGCCGCCTGATTATAACGCCGCCGCCAGAGCCGCATGGGGTGCAGCGGCACCGGCACAATCATATCAGAAGTCTCAATCAAATCCTGCCCGCTGCGCAGCATCCACTGCGCCAGCATCGGTGCCAGATCGAGCCGGTCAGCATGCTTCAGTGCCAGAATCGGGGCCTTGCTGGCATCGTCATAACGCAGCACGGCGCGGGCCATGGCATAGGCCGGCGGATGGGCCAGACAGGCCCCACACACCGCCGCATCACCGGGATCAACATCAAAGGGGGCCCCGCACACCGCGCAGACCGGACCGTCGAGGAAATGGACCGCCTTCCAGCAATCCGGGCACAGGCTGGCGCGATTTTCCACCGGCGTGCCACAGACAAGGCATTGGGGCGGAAAGATCAGGCGGACCAGAGCCAGACCAAAGCCATACAGGCCGCCCCGGCCCAGCCCCCGGGGCCAATCTTGTGACGGATTTTGCAGACTGCTCAATTGCGCCCACCTCTCGTCTTGTTATCTTAGCCGTTATGACCGAGTCAGCCCACAGGACATTAGAGCCCATCTTTGATTCCGTGCGACGCGCCCGCCAGCACGCCCGCGCCGCGGCCCGGCCCAACACCGAGCCGCCCGTTTTATGGCGCGAAGCGGCCGAAGGCATTGCCGACCGGCTGATCCCCACCACACGGCATTTTACCCGCGGACTTCATCTGGGCGGCTGGCAGCAGGGTTGGACAGCCGAAATCGCTGACTTTGCCGACAGCTGGCAGCCGGGCGGCTTTGACAGCCACGAGACCCTGCAGGCGGAAGGGGAATTTGACCTGATCGTCAGCCTGCTAGATCTGCACAGCCTCAACGATCTGCCCGGCGCACTGGCCCAAATTCGCCAGCGCCTCAAACCCGACGGGCTATTCCTGGCCGCGCTGTTCGGCGGGCAGACCCTGCATGAGCTGCGCGAGGCACTGGCCGAAGGCGAGATTGCCGCCAGCGGGGCCGCCATCCGCCGCATTGCCCCCTTTGCCGAAGTGCCCGATCTGGGCAAACTGCTGCAGCGGGCCAAATTTACCATGCCAATCGCCGATTCCGAACGCACCACCGTGCGCTATCGCGCGCTTGGCACACTGATGGCGGACTTACGCAGCATGGGCGAAACCGGCTATCTTGCCGCCCCGACCCCAAAAGCCTTCACCCGCACCATCTGGGCCGCCACACAGGCGTTCTATGCCCAGCGCTTCAGCGTAGACGGGCGTTTTGCTGCCACCTTTGACATTGTCTACCTCACCGGCTGGGCCCCACGGGCCAAACCGCCGCGCCCCCCGCCAGCAGGGCCGCTCAGGCCGCAAAGTGCCACAAAAATACGCATTGCGAAAAAACCTACTAATTAACTTGAAATTACGGACACAGGTTATATGTAACAACATCTGTTACATACGCACGCGAAAGGCAGTTCTATGACGAAAGTTGCAGTGGTTTACTATTCCGGCTACGGCCACACCCACGAACAGGCCAAGGCAGTTGCCGAAGGCGCAGCCACAGCCGCCGGGGTCGAGGCCAAGCTGTACCGCATTGAAAGCGCCACCCAGGATTTCAGCCCCATTCTTGAAGAGCTGACCAGCGCCGATGCCATCATTTTTGGTGCACCGACCTATATGGGCTCCGTCCCCTATCAGTTCAAAGCCTTCATGGATGCCTCGTCGAAAACCTATGCCGCACGCGGCTGGGCCAACAAGCTGGCCGGCGGCTTCACCAATTCCGCCAGCCAGAACGGCGACAAGCAGACCACGCTGATCCAGTTGTTCACCTATGCCGCCCAGCAGGGCATGCTGTGGGTATCGCTGAACCAGCCCAGCGGCAATAACAGCACCAAAGGCTCGCCGGAAGATCTTAACCGCTTAGGCGGCTCGATTGGTGCGCTGGCGCAAAGCCCGGCCGATGCAGGCGCCGATGTCGGCCCGACCGCATCTGACAAAAAAACCGCCGCCGCTTATGGCAAGCGCATTGCGGAAGCCGCTCAGAAATGGGCCGGCAAATAATTTTAAGACGTACACAGATCAAGACAAAAAAAACGCCGCCCAGTGGGCGGCGTTTTCGTATCTGATATAGGCCGGTGACTACATCGCCCGCGAACCGTAAGCGTGTTTGTAAAACACGTGGTTACCGATCTGCACCGTGCGTGTAAGGTAACCAGCCCAGTCCGGCTGTACCGAAATAGCGTGATAGCTGGTGGCACCACCGGTGATATCGTTAAGATGTTCTTCGTTGGTCAGGATCTTCGCGGCCAGCATCTGTGAATTCATCCATACCGATGCATTCTTCTTCTGACCGATCATGCCATTACAGGTGAACGAAAACTGGCAACCGGGTTTATAGGCGCCCTCATAGACCACTGCGCAAATTGAATGACCATAGTTGCCGGTGCGCAAACGGTGGAAGATCACTTCCGCCACCGCCTTCTGACCGCGATCGCCTTCGCCGCGGGCTTCGTAATACAGCGCTTCCGACAGGCAACGATGTTCCTTCAATAAATTCTCAAGCACTTTGTTCTCGGCGGCCGAGGCAAAGTTCGTCCGCTCCAGCTGCACAGCATTGGCCGACGCATCGTTGGCCATCGCCGGCATCGCGGCACGTACCTGATTAGCATCGGCATTCTGCAACACCATGGCTGCCGGTGAAACGGCGGGGGCAGAACGGGAATTATCCGCACTCGGATGATATGCGGCCGTAGCCCCTACCGCCGCGCTGGCGGCTGCCAACACCATGGCCAGAGCACCAACGAGGATCTTGTCTGAACGCCGAAGAGCTTCACTGCGTTTCTTGGTCATAGGGTCTTACTCTCCACGGATTGCGAAACGTAAGTCCGGTGTAAAACTCCCAATGGCTCACAACTCCTACTGTTTTCAAGGCTGTTTTTGGCCAAGAAATTCGTCATCGTCAAACAAAAAAATCTTACCGCGTGACACTGCGTCACGCAAAACACTGAAAAACATAGGGAAACCCGGCATTTGCCGGGGTTCCCATTCAAGTTATAAGCGAATTGCAAGCATTATTAATTGAGGTCTTTTTGCGATTTTAACGCCGCTTGCGCCGCGGCAAGGCGTGCAACAGGTACACGATAGGGCGAGCAAGAGACGTAATTCAAGCCAGCTTCCTGACACAACATAATCGATTCAGGATCACCACCATGCTCGCCACAAATACCAATCGAAATATCCGGACGCGTTTTACGACCGCGTTCCGCCGCGATTTTTATCAGCTCGCCAACACCATCACGATCGATGGTGACGAACGGATCGTGCATCAACAAACCCTTGACCTGATACTCGGTCAGGAACGGACCGGCATCATCACGGCTGACACCCAATGTTGTTTGCGTCAGATCATTGGTACCGAACGAGAAGAACTCCGCCGTCTCGGCCAGATCACCTGCACGCAAAGCGGCACGCGGCAACTCGATCATCGTTCCGACCTTATATTTCGGGAGTTTTCCGCGTTCCTGTTTTACAGCTACCGCCACTTTGTCGATCACCGATTTGGCAAAATCGAGCTCGGCTTTGAAGGCCACCACCGGGATCATAATCTCGGCATGGACATCGCCACCATCGGCTTCAACATTGAGTGCGGCTTCCAGAATGGCCCGGGCCTGCATCGCGGTGATTTCCGGATAGGTGATACCAAGCCGGCAACCACGGTGACCCAGCATCGGGTTCATTTCCTGTAGTGCATTGCATTTGGCTTTGAGCTTTTCCACCGACACACCGGCAGCAGCGGCAACCGCAACGAACTCTTCCTCCTTATGCGGAACAAATTCGTGCAGTGGCGGATCAAGCAACCGAATGATGACCGTTAACCCATTCATCGCACGGAAAATGCCTTCAAAATCACTACGTTGCATGGGTAACAACTTAGCCAGAGCCTTTTCACGTTCTTCCAGTGATTCGGCGAGAATCATCTGTCGTACCGCAATGATACGATCCGCATTGAAGAACATATGCTCGGTACGGCACAAACCAACCCCCTGCGCACCGAAGCCAATTGCCGTTTCGGCATCTTCGGGCGTATCGGCGTTGGTGAATACTTTCAGTGTACGGACTTCATCCGACCACAGCATCAGGGTTCTGAAATCGTCGGTCATTTCGGGCTGCTGCAACGCCACCCGCCCCTTGTAAACATTGCCCGTCGATCCATCGAGGGTGATGATGTCGCCACGCTTGACCACAATCTCGCCGATATTGATCAAACCGGCATCCGCATTGATGCGCAATTCACCCGCACCGGCCACACACGGCCGCCCCATACCACGGGCCACCACAGCCGCATGGCTGGTCATACCACCACGCGCGGTCAGAATACCCTTGGCCGCATGCATACCCTTGATGTCTTCCGGGCTGGTTTCGGTGCGCACTAAAATGACGTCCTTACCTTCTGCCGTACGCGCTTCGGCTTCAGACGCTGTAAATGTCACCTCACCAATCGCCGCCCCCGGCGATGCCGCCAACCCCGTTGCCAGCTTGATTTTCTGCGCTTTGGGATCGAGCGTCGGATGCAACAGTTGATCCAGCGCTGACGGATCGATCCGTGCCAGCGCCTGCTTCTTGGTGATCAGCCCTTCTTTGACCTGATCAATGGCAATGCGCAAAGCCGCCCGCGCGGTCCGCTTACCGGTCCGACATTGCAGCATAAAAAGCTTACCTTCCTGAATGGTAAACTCCATATCCAGCATTTCGTGGAAGTGGCTTTCCAGCTTGTCCGAGATGTTTTTCAACAGCGTATAATTCTCGGGCATTGTCTCTTCCATAGACGGATTTTCGTGATGGGCGCGGTCGCGATAAATCTTGGAAATATCTTGTGGCGTACGAATACCCGCGACGACATCCTCACCCTGCGCGTTGATGAGATATTCGCCATAGAGCAGATTTTCACCGGTTGACGGGTCGCGGGTAAAGGCGACGCCGGTGGCCGATGTATCACCAAAATTGCCATAAACCATGGCCTGCACGTTGACGGCCGTGCCCCAGTCTTCCGGGATTTTGTTGAGCTGACGATAAGCCTTGGCACGGGGAATTTGCCAGGAACCAAACACGGCCCCGATGGCGCCCCACAGCTGTTCGTTGACATCATCCGGGAACGGACGACCAAGCTCTTGCTTGACCAGCGCCTTATAGCGTTCAACGACAACTTCCAGATCACTGATGCCCAGATCGGTGTCGTGCATCAGACCTTTGGCATCTTTCACATCGTCGAGGATTTCCTCGAACTTGTCGTGGTCGATACCGAGCACGACGTTGCCGTACATCTGGATGAAACGGCGATACGAGTAATAAGCAAAACGCCGATTGTTGGTCGCCCGGGCCAGCCCTTCCGTGGTGGCGGGATTAAGACCAAGATTGAGCACCGTATCCATCATACCCGGCATCGATATACGCGCACCGGAACGCACCGAAACCAGCAACGGGCGGCTGGGATCACCGAGCGATTTGCCCATGCGATTACCCAACAAATCGACCGCCTGTTCGACCTGATCGGTCAAATCAGATGGATAGCTACCATCATGCTGATAGAAATACGTGCAAACTTCCGTCGTTGCGGTAAAGCCTGGAGGTACGGGCAGCCCGAGGTTACTCATCTCTGCCAGATTGGCACCTTTGCCACCGAGCAGATTGCGCATTGCGGCATCGCAGTCGGCTGTGTTCTCTCCGAAATTATATACCCATTTGGTCATAGTTTTTTTCCTATCCCTGAACTGGTTAGTCACAACAGAACCAATGGTTTTTCGGCTACTCCCTGCAAACCCTGGGGCAAGCAGGGGTTTCGTGCTCTTATTATCAGCGCCTGTTTGACGCTTGTGCCATTATATCACGCTCGCCCACCCCGTGAGAAATGCGCCCACGGCGCGGGAGCCGTGCAGGAATATTCGCATGTTCCCGCTTGAGTGCAATGCGTATCTGATACACGTAATGATATTTACACCGATATTGACCGACTTATTTTGGCACACACCAACACACATGCCCCCACCATCCAATGATGGTGGGCAAGCACCTTTGGCAAAAATCCAGATAGTCCAATGCTGCCGGAAGGCAGGCGCGGGATGGTAATGAATGTTAAAGTCCGCGCTTGACCAGCATTTCCTTAATCGAGGCAATGGCTTTGGCCGGATTAAGCCCCTTGGGGCAGGACGCCGTGCAGTTCATGATGGTGTGGCAGCGGTAAAGCCGGAAGGGGTCTTCCAGCATATCGAGCCGTTCACCGGTCATGTCGTCCCGGCTGTCGACAATCCAGCGATAGGCCTGCAGCAAGGCCGATGGCCCGAGATAGCGCTCGGCATTCCACCAATAGCTTGGGCAGGCGGTCGAGCAGCTGGCGCACAGCACACATTCATATAAGCCATCAAGCTCAGCGCGTTCTTCAGGGGCCTGCCGCCACTCCTCGTCCGGGGGGGCGTCACGGGTCTGCAGCCAGGGCATGATCGCGGCGTACTGGGCATAGAAATGGGTCAGATCGGGCACCAGATCCTTGACCACCGGCATATGGGGCAACGGGTAGACCTTGACCGGGCCAGATACGTCGGTGATCGCCTTGGTGCAGGCAAGCGTGTTCTGGCCATCGATATTCATGGCACAGGAACCGCAGACACCCTCGCGGCACGAACGGCGGAAGGTCAGCGTCGGGTCGATCTCGTTTTTGATCTTGATCAGGGCGTCGAGCACCATCGGCCCGCAATCGTTGAGATCGACATAATAAGTGTCGATCCGCGGATTACCGCCCTCGGCCGGGTCATAGCGATAGATGCGAAAGGGTTTTACCCCTTTGGCGCTTTTGCCGACGGCATTCTTAGGCCCGTCCCAGACCTTGCCCTTTTTCGGCCGGCTGCCTTTCGGCAAAATATATTGCGCCATGATCGCCTCCTATTATGGGGTGAAAATGCTACGCAGCCCCGATCTGTTCAAACACCCAGGTGATCTCCACCGGGGCACCCTGCATTTCGCCAGTGAGTACTAACTGCTCGCACCGCCGGGGGGCGGGGCCACCGAAATAGATACTCTCCTCCACCGCCACCGGCAGCGAGGTGCGAAAACGCCACCCCTCGCCATTGGGCAGTTTCAGCAGGACATCACCGCTTTGCGCCCGCGACAGGCGCACATCGGGATGAATGTGAAAGCGTACGACAAACCCCGTCGCCCGCGGCTTACGCGCAGGCAGAATACGATCAACCCCGGTCAACGCCAAGCCCTGCTGTGACAGGGTCAGTTCCCGCTCGACCGCCACACCAAAGCTGCGGGTGTAACCGTCATGCCCGGCCGAAACCGTCCAGCCGCGCACGCTCTCGCCACGCTGGGAAACCGTGCGAACCGGGCCGCGATAGAGCCGGGGGCCCAGGG
>JBAVPS010000488.1:0-6743 GCA_049693315.1 Rhizomicrobium sp.
GACGAAAACCTCTGCGCCAAAGGCGCTTACGAGGTTGCCGGTGCCGAAAACGCCAAGGTCAGCCTCTTGGCCACTGGTTCAGAAGTGGAACTGGCGTTCAAGGCCCGCGACCTGTTGGCAGCTGACGGAATTCCCGCCCGCATTGTATCAATGCCGAGCTGGGAACTTTTCGAACAGCAGGATGAAAACTATCGCAAAAATGTGCTAGGACCTGACACCGTTAAAGTCGGTATCGAAGCGGCGCTCGGCTTCGGCTGGGATCGCTATATCGGCGAAAAAGGCGTCTTTGTCGGCATGCATGGCTTCGGCGCCAGCGGCCCGGCCAAGGATGTGTTCCAGAAGTTCGGAATCACCCCGGAAGCTGTGGCAGCCGCGGCGAAAAAAGCGTTGCAGGGTTAATTAGCCGGACCTTTAATCGGCTTTAAAAGTTTAGGCGTGAACAAAAAACAGGAGAAAATTCATGGCCATTCGCATTGCAATTAACGGCTTTGGCCGCATTGGGCGGTTGATGCTGCGGGCGATCGTAGAATCGGGTCGTCGCGACATCGAAGTCGTGGCAGTCAACGACCTCGGCCCCGTGCCCACCAATGCCCATCTTCTGCGTTATGATTCGGTCCATGGCCGGCTGCCCGCGACCGTTTCGGTTGAAGGCGACATCATGACGGTTGCCGGTCACAAGATTAAAGTGACCGCGATCAAGGACCCGGCGCAGCTGCCGCATAAAGATCTGGGCGTCGACATTGCTGTCGAAAGCACCGGTTTCTTCACCGCCCGCGACAAGGCCGCCCTGCATCTGGCCGCTGGCGCCAAGCGCGTGCTGATTTCGGCCCCGGCCGAGAATGCCGACCTGACCGTCGTCTATGGCGTCAACCACGACAAGCTGACGAAGGACCATCTGGTCGTTTCGAACGCCTCGTGCACGACCAATGGCCTGGCCCCGATCGCCAAGGTGCTGAATGATTCCTTCGGCATCCAGAAGGGCATCATGACCACGATCCATTCCTACACCGGCGACCAGCCCACGCTGGACAAGCTGCACAAGGATCTGTATCGCGCCCGTGCCGCCGCTCTGTCGATGATCCCGACCTCGACCGGTGCTGCCAAGGCCGTTGGCCTGGTTCTGCCGGAACTGAAGGGCAAGCTGGACGGTATCTCGGTCCGCGTTCCGACCCCGAACGTCTCGCTGGTTGACCTGAAGGTTGTCCTGAGCAAGAGCACCACCAAGGAAGACATCAACGCCGCCATCAAGGCCGCGTCGGAAGGCTACCTCAAGGGCGTTCTCGACTACATCGAAGAGCCGCTGGTTTCGAGCGACTTCAACCACATCCCGGCTTCGTCGTCGTTCATGGCGCCGCAGACCAAGGTGATCGAGGGTGACCTCGCCGCCGTCTACAGCTGGTATGACAATGAATGGGGCTTCTCCAACCGCATGGTCGACACGGCCGTGGCGATGGGCAAGCTGATCTAATGCCATTTGGGGCAAGCGTCGCTTCGATGCTTGCCCCATTTTTTTTGCCGCGCCCACGCGCGGTTTTTTTTCATCTGTAGCCAAACATTTTAAGACCAAACACTAAGGATCACTTCCCATGGCTAAATTCCTCACCATTGATGATATCGACGTGAAGGGTAAGCGCGTCCTGGTTCGCGCCGACCTTAACGTGCCGACGAAAGACGGCGCGGTCACCGATACCTCGCGCATCGACCGTCAGGCCCCGACCATCATCGACCTCGCCAAGAAGGGCGCCAAAGTCATCGTCTGCTCGCATTTCGGTCGCCCCAAGGGCAAGCGCGATGCCAGCCAGTCGTTGAAGGTTGTGGTTAGCGCGCTGGCCGAAAAGGTCGGTCTGCCGGTGGCGTTTGCCGATGATTGCGTTGGTCCGGTGGCGGAAGAAGCAGTGGCCAAGCTGAAGGACGGCGAAGTCCTGCTGCTGGAAAACACCCGCTTCTACAACGAAGAAGAAAAGAACGATCCCGAATTTTCGGCCAAGCTCGCCAAGCTGGCAGACGTCTATGTCAACGACGCCTTCTCGTCGGCCCACCGCGCCCACGCCTCGACCGAGGGTGTGACCAAGATCATCCCCGTCATCGCCGCTGGCCGTTCGATGGAAGCCGAACTGAAGCATCTGCAGCAGGCCCTCGACAACCCGACCCGCCCGGTTCTGGCCGTTGTCGGTGGTGCCAAGGTCTCCTCGAAGATCGACGTGCTGGAAAACCTGATGGCCCGCGTTGACACGCTGGTGATCGGTGGCGCCATGGCCAACACCTTCCTCGCCGCACAGGGCAAGAAGATCGGCAAGTCGCTGTATGAAGCCGATTATGTCGACACCGCCAAGAAGGTGATGGAAAAGGCCAAGGCGACGGGTAAGACCATCGTGCTGCCGGTCGACGTTTCGCTGGCCAAGGAATTCAAGGCCGGTGCCGCCAACCGCATCGCCGGTGTGGATGATGTCGCCGATGACGAGATGATCCTCGACGTCGGTCCGGCCTCGATCGAAGAATTCAAGACCATTCTGGCTTCGACCAAGACCGTGGTGTGGAACGGCCCGTTCGGCGCCTTTGAAATCCCGCCCTTCGACAAGGGCACGGTCGGTGCGGCGCAGGCCGTTGCCGCGGCCACCAAGGCCGGCAAATTGCTCTCGGTGGCCGGTGGTGGCGATACCGTTGCCGCCCTCAACGTGGCCGGTGCGGCGAACGATTTCTCCTATGTCTCGACCGCTGGCGGTGCCTTCCTGGAATGGCTGGAAGGTAAAGAACTGCCGGGCGTGGTTGCGCTGTTCGTGAAGTAAGGCTCGTCTCCTGACGAAGCGAAAAACGGTCGGAACTTCGGTTCCGGCCGTTTTTTTATGCGCCCAAACCGTATCACTCCAATGAATTGCCCCGAACGGTGATATGTGGTAAGATGCCTTACATTCTTACCATGAGGCATATCATGACGATGCCAGTGTCGAAATTGACCACAAAAGCCCAAACCGTCATACCTCAACCCGTGCGAGAAAAACTCGGTCTGAAGCCGGGTGATTTTCTGCGCTATGTCTTCGAGGGCAAGCGTGTGGTGATCGAACGGGTGGCGACCGAGGCAGAGGACGATCCCTTTGCCACCTTTGGTGAATGGGCCAGCGCAGCGGATGACAAAGCCTATGGCAATCTCTGAATTCGCCGCCTTTGATGTGGTGGTGGTGCCGTTTCCCTACACCGACCGGCAAACCGAAAAGCGCCGTCCCGCCGTGGTGATCAGCGCCCCGGCGTTACAGGCGCGCTATGGACTGGTCTGGTTGATGATGATTACCAGTGCCGACAATCCGCCATGGGACTGTGATATGGCGGTTTCAGACCTGACGGCAGCGGGACTGCCCGCCCCGTCGGTCATCCGCCCGGCCAAAATCGCCACCGTCGATGCCAGCCGCATCCTTCGCCGCGCCGGACACCTGCCCGAACGGGATATTGCTGCGGTAAAAAAGATGCTGGTAACACTGACAGGATAAAGCCCGGTCAGGCAGCATGGCGATTATTTCAGGAAAACGTCGACCCGCTCTGCGGCACCGCCATCAGTGGCCCCGCCCATGGCGCGGACATCGATGCGGTCCGACGGCACCCCGGCGTCAATCAGCAGCTGGCGCACGATCAGCGCCCGCTTGAGCGACAGCCGCCGGCTATCGGAGGATTTCTCGCCCTTCGGCCCGGCATAGGCGAAGACCTGAACCCGACCCGAGCCGTTACCGGCCAGCGCCATGCTTAAGGAGTCGGCCAAACGGGTTAAAGACTGCACCGCCGCGCCACCGGGATCGCTGGCATTGGCCTCAAAGGTGATCGAACCGCGGCGGGCACCGCGCGCTTCGGCGACGGGATGCTGCGGCTCAAGCCGGGCAACCTGCACCGGCGGCTTGGCGGGCGGGGTATTCTGTACCGCGGACGGGGGGCGGGCAGCGGCGTGGCCGCCATGGGCCACTTCCAGATCGCCCATATCAAACGAGCCTGCCGAAGCGGCACGGTTTACAGGCTGGGCCTGACGGCTGGCAACCTTCACCGGCGGTTTGGCCACCGGCGGCGGCAGGCTGCGGGCCACCGGCGTTTCAACCGGCCTGACCACGCTATTTTCGGGCTGTTTTTTCGCTACTTTACGTTCGGGCGCAGCCACCGGCGGCACCAGATCGGGTGGCGGGGCCACCGCCACGCGGGTCTTATGAACCACGGGGGCCGCAGGGCTGACGAGGCTTTCGCGGACGCTGCGGGCAGCCGGCTTTTTGCTGATCCGGTGCAGCCGGATCGGGGCATCGCCCTCGCCCGGCTGGATCAGATCACCCTGAACAATGCGGCCATAATGCCCGCCGGGATACAGCAGCACCCCAGCCCCCGGCGCCGGATTGGTGACGACTTCGGGGTTGTTGTAGACCGGATCGCCATAAGCGCCGGTCGCCAACAACAGAGGGGCTGCCATCAGCAGCAGGGAAATGGGAGTGTATCGCATTGAACGGACATCCGCCCCCATGGCTAACGCATGATTCCACGTAAGGATAGTAACCCTACGCTATCCGGCTTGCACCCTCAACCGATGGCCTTCTTGCGGCCCTTAGCCAAGAGGTCGCGGATCTGCGGGAAAAGCGCCTCGTTGGTGGCGATCACCCCACCGGTGGTCAACATATCCTGACCACCATTCATGTCGGTCACCAGCGCGCCGGCTTCCCGGGCAATGATGATACCCGCCGCCATATCCCAGGCATTGATGCCGCGTTCCCAGAAACCGTCATACCGGCCCATCGCCACGCCGCACAAATCCAGCGCCGCCGAACCACAGCGGCGGATGCCGGGGCTGACCGCCAGCACCTCGGCCACCTCGGCCAGGGCCAGAGCATGGCCGGGCTTGCCCGAGAAGGGCAGACCGGTGGCAAAAAGCGCCTCGCTCATCGAACGGCGCGCCGCCACATGCAGCCGCTTGTCGTTGAGATAGGCACCATGGCCCTTTTCGGCGACATACATTTCGTCGACGATCGGGTTATAGACCAGCCCGGACACCAGCTGACCTTCGCGTTCAAGCGCAATTGAAATGGCGAAGATCGGCACGCTGTGCAGAAAATTGGTGGTGCCGTCCAGGGGATCGATAATGAAACGATGCGACTTGTCGGAGCCTTCCTGACGGCCGGATTCCTCGCACAGGAAGCCATAGCCGGGACGGGCCTTGGACAATTCCTCGATCAGGATCTTTTCGGTGCGCCGGTCGGCGTTGGAAACGAAATCGCCCGGCCCCTTCATCGAGACCTGCAGGTTTTCCAGTTCGCCAAAGTCACGGGTCAGTCCACGCGCCGCCTTACGGGCCGCAGCGATCATCACATTCAGTGCAGGAGATAAATACGGCATGATTTACTCCGCACGACGGACGTAGGAGCCGTCTTCAACCGCCACCACAATCCGGGAGCCGGCTTCGATGAACGGCGGCACCTGGGTTTTGACGCCATTTTCCAGCACCGCGCCCTTGTAAGACGGGGCAGCCGTGCCGCCACGCATCACCGGGTCGGCCTCGGTCACGGTCAGGGTAACCTGAAGCGGCATCTGAATGCTGATCGACTTGCCTTCATAGGATTCGACGATCACCTTCATGCCGTCCTGCAGGAAGCGGGCGCGATCACCGATGAAATCCGCCTCGATATCAATCTGCTCGTAAGTTTCAGTATCCATGAAGGTCAGCATCTCGCCGGTGGCGTAGAGGAAGTTGTAATCCTTCTTTTCGAGATAGATCTCTTCCACGGTGGCGTCCGAGCGGAAACGCTCGTTCAGCTTGGTGCCGCTCAGAATATTCTTAAGCTCGACCTGATTATAGGCGCCGCCCTTGCCGGGCTTGACTGCCTGTGACTTGACCGCCAGCCACAGGCCGCCCTGATGTTCAATCAGAGTGCCGGGCCGAATTTCGTTTCCTGCAATTTTTGACATAATATACGTCCTTCGGGCGCCGAGATGTTACAATTCAAAGAGCGGCAGGGTGATAGCAGGCTTGGGCAAAGGGGGCAAACCCCCGGTGCAGCCATTTTTGCCCTTTGACCTGACCGCACCGCAAGCCGCTGAGATTCCTGTTATTTTAGACTTCCCGGGCAGCAAAAAGCGCGTTAAACGCCGCAACCGCTGCCCCGGGGCCATCCTTAAAATCCCATACCCCGGCCGAAACCGCCAGAAAGTCAGCCCCGGCAGCCACCAGCGGGGTGGCATTTTCCACCGTGATGCCGCCAATGGCGACGCAGGGCACCACCATCACGTCGGCCCACCAGCGGATAAGATCAAGCTCGGCCAGCGGCGCATCGGGCTTGGTCGGTGACGGGAAAAAGGCCCCAAAGGCCACGTAATCCGCCCCGGCCTCGCCCGCATCCATGGCCAGATGCCGCGAGCCATGGCAGGTGACGCCAACGATGCGGTCCGGCCCCAGCGCCGCGCGCGCATCAGCATAGGGCGCGTCTTCCTGACCGACATGAACACCGTCACAGCCCAGACGGGCGGCCAGATCGGGGCGGTCGTTAAGCAGAAACGCCACGCCGGCGGACTGGGCAATCGGCATCAGAATGTCGGTTGCCCGCGTAATCTCGTCATCAGCCGCCCCTTTCAGCCGAAGCTGCAGACAGGCGACATCGCCACCATCCAGCGCGGCTTTCAGCGTTTCAGCAAAGGGGGCAAGGTCCAGTTTGGGCGGGGTAATAAGGTAAAGACGGCAGGGTTCTTCGGCGGGCATCAACAGGCTTTCACAAATTTCCCCGGCAAGATAC
>JBAVPS010000489.1:0-8433 GCA_049693315.1 Rhizomicrobium sp.
GGGGCTTCTTTAGCCTTGGGGGCTTCTTTAGCCTTGGAAACGGCGGCTTTAGCCATTGGAATTACCTCTTGCGAATCGAAAGAAGCTTTATCTTAAGGCATTTTCTGCTTTTGATGGATAGGGAGAATCGTCAAAAAAGCCATAAATAAGGGTTTTTAATGCCAGTCTTTTACCCTCGGCCGGTTAAAACATAAGCCCGGAGCGCTTTAAAGCACTCCGGGCTTATATTTTAATACCTTAGAATTCGTTCGAAAGACCGATTAGGCCCCCACGGAATCCTGACGCTCGGCGATACGGGCCGACTTACCGCGACGACCACGCAGGTAGTACAGCTTGGCGCGACGGACGCGGCCCTTGCGCACGACGGTGATGGCATCGACCAGCGGGGAGCAGACCGGAAAGACGCGCTCGACGCCTTCGCCATAGGAAATCTTGCGGACGGTGAAGCTCTCATTGAGCCCCTGGCCCTGACGAGCGATGCAGACGCCTTCGAAAGCCTGCAGGCGTTCGCGGGTCTTGTTCTGCTTGGTCTTCTCGTCAAAGGTCACATCGACCACCTTGACGCTGACCTTGACGCTGTCGCCGGGACGAAAGTCGGGGTGCGGCGTGGCGCGTAAGGCCTTAACTTGCTCTGCTTCGAGCTCTTGCAACAGGTTCATTTCATTATCCTTAAGCGCGCTCAAGATTCGATAAAGGACGGCTCCTATACATTAGTGCCGCGCCTTTTCATAGAGGCTCCATAAATCCGGACGGCGCGCTTTAGTCAACCGTTCGGCTTCCGTCAACCGCCATTTTTCTATTTCTTTATGATTCCCACTGGTTAACACATCGGGAATCGACCGTTCCTCAAAGCTTTGAGGGCGGGTGTACTGCGGATATTCCAGTAATCCGGTAGAAAAACTCTCTTCCGAGACCGAATCTGCTGCCCCCAGCACGCCGGGAATCAAACGCACAGCAGCCTCAATCACGGCCTGGGCAGCCACCTCGCCCCCAGCCAGTACGAAGTCCCCTAATGAGACCTCTTCCAGTCCACGGGCATCTATGGCCCGCTGATCAAGCCCTTCAAAACGGCCGCACAACAACACCACGCCGGGACCAGCGGCCCAACGGCGGGCCATTTCCTGGTTAAACGCGGTGCCACGGGGCGAAAGGTAAACACGGGGCCGATCATCAGACGCCACCGCATCAATCGCGGCGGCAGCGACATCGGCGCGCATCACCATGCCGGGGCCACCACCGGCGGGGGTATCATCCACCGTACGGTGCTTGCCCAGGCCAAAATCCCGGATGTCGCACACATTAAGCGACCACAGATTCGCCTGCAGCGCCTTACCCAGCAGCGAAACGCCCAGCGTGCCGGGAAACGCTTCCGGAAATAAGGTGAGGACAGTGGCGTTCCAGCTCACGGCGCAACATCCCCGCCATCATCTTTGGCAGCTTCAACAGCCTGCGGTTCGATAACGGTCAGACGCCCGGCCTTCAGATCGATGGCCGGCACAGTGGCGTGGGTGAAGCCGATCAGGATTTCGCCACCATCGCCACGGGCGATTTCGAGAATATCGCCAGCGCCGAAATTGTGTACGGCCACCACTTTACCAATATGCGCCCCATCACCATCCACCGCCGCAAGGCCGATCAGATCAGTGTGATAGAACTCGTCCCCCGTGGTGGCGGGCAGTGCGTCGCGCGGCACATAAAGTTTAACGCCCCGTAAGACTTCCGCCGCTGTGCGATCTCTGATTTCCTCAAAGACCACCAGTTGCTCGTCTTTCGGGCCGGGGCGAACGGCGCGCACGGTAAAGCTGCGCCCGGTTTCGTCGGACAGCGGTCCATAGGCATCCAGCGAAACGCCGGTGCGGGCGAAACTCTTCACCCGCACCTCGCCTTTCAGCCCATGTGCGCCGACAATCGCGGCAAGCAGCACAGTATGGGGCATGGCCCCAACTCCTTATTTAACGAGACTTACGCCTCGGCAGCCGGAGCAGCAGCAGCTTCCGCAGCCTTGGCGGCGGCGGCGGCACGTTCCTGTGCCTTCTTCTTCGGCAGGGCCTTTTCCGGATTGTTCTTCTTCAGCGCCTTGACCAGACCGGCATTGGCCAGGAAGCGATGAACGCGATCGGTCGGCGTGGCGCCCTTGGCAAGCCAGGCCTTGGCCTTCTCGGTTTCCAGGATGACGCGGTCGGCATGATCCTTGGGCAGCAGCGGGCTGTAATAGCCGATCTTCTCGATGAAGCGGCCATCACGGGGATAGCGCGAGTCAGCGATGACGATGGCATAATGCGGACGCTTCTTGGTGCCGCCGCGCGAAAGCCGGATTTTCAAAGACATGGGATTTTTCCTTGCAGTTGAACAAACGAAATAAACAGGTGAAACGATTAGCGGCGGAACATGCCGGGCGGCATGCCGGGGAAGCCCCCGCCCATACCACCAAGCATTCCGGCCAGGGGATTACCCCGCCCGCCTTTGCCGACGCGTTTTAAGACGTCCGACATCTGACGGTGCATTTTGAGAAGCTTGTTAACTTCGCTGACCTCGACCCCGGAACCCGCCGCAATACGCTTGCGGCGCGAGCCGTTGATCAGATCGGGGTCGCGACGTTCTTTCTTGGTCATCGAATTGATGATGGCTTCCTGGCGGACAAAGATGCGGTCATCCATACCAGTGGCAGCGAGCTGATCCTTGATCTTGCCCACGCCCGGCAACATCGACAGTACGCCCTGCATACCGCCGAGCTTTTTCATCTGACGCAGCTGCTCGGCCAGGTCGTCCATATCGAACGAACCCTTTTTCATCTTGGCCGCGATCTTCTCGGCCTTTTCCTTGTCGAGGGTCTCGGCAGCCTTTTCGACCAGGCTGACCACATCGCCCATATCGAGGATGCGGGCCGCAACGCGGTCGGGATGGAACGCCTCGATGGCATCGAGCTTTTCGCCGACACCCAGGAACTTCACCGGCGCCCCGGTCACCGCGCGCATCGACAAGGCGGCGCCACCACGGGCATCGCCATCGGCGCGGGTCAGCACGATGCCGGAAAGCGGCACGCGGGCGTTAAACGATTTGGCGATATTGACGGCGTCCTGACCGGTCAGGCTGTCGGCCACCAGCAGGGTTTCATGCGGTTTGACGATATCGCGAACCGCCGCCACTTCCGCCATCAGCTGCTCATCGACATGCTGGCGACCAGCGGTATCGAGGATCAGCACGTCATAGCCGCCAACACGGGCCGCCGCCATCGCGCGCTTGGCAATGGCCAGCGGCGTCTGGTTCGCCACGATCGGCAATGTCGGCACCCCCGCCTGCTCGCCCAGCACTTTAAGCTGTTCCATGGCGGCGGGACGATTAACGTCAAGCGAGGCCATCAGGACCCGCTTCTTTTCTTTTGTCTGCAGCAGCAGGCCAAGCTTGGCCGAAGTCGTCGTCTTACCCGAACCCTGCAAGCCCACCATCAGGATGGGCGCGGGCGGCGAGCCAATATCAAGGGCGGAATTATCGGCACCCAGGGTCTCGACCAGCACGTCGTGGACAATCTTGACCACCTGCTGACCGGGGGTAACCGAGCGGATGACATTTTCACCCACCGCACGGGGGCGAACCTTGTCGAGGAAATCCTTAACGACACCAAGCTCGACATCGGCCTCGATCAGGGCGGTGCGCACCTCGGCCAGCGCGGCATCGACGTCAGACGCCGAAAGCGCCCCGCGACCACGCAGCTTGTCGAACACGCTTCCCAACCGGGATTGCAAAGAGTCGAACATTTTCAACACCCATAGCCAAATACCCCAGGGGGCGCACCTGCGCTGCCTGGGGGCGATCCTTGAACACTTCAAGGACCGGAAAGGCCAACCTTTCCGGAAATTCGTCGCCCTTTTACGGGAAAGTGGGCGACGGAGTCAAACTGTAAAGCGCAACTTGACACATCGACTTACCTGCATTAGATTTCTTATAGAGTTTTCTCGTGGTTCCCTAGCCATTTAGGGCCAATGGTGGAGATTTTTTTAAAATGAAAAAACTCGCTCCGCAGATGAAGGATAAAAACTGTAGCAGCGAAAGCTCCAACCATGATCGTTTCGTTTGTTCATTCCGGATTGCAGACACTTTTTGAGACCGGGAAAAGTGCAAAAGTTAGACAGGACTTACAAAAACGCAGCCTGCAGATACTGGACATGCTTCATCAGGCGGAAAGCCTGGAGGATTTACGATTACCGGGCTTACGGCTGCATCCCGACAGCCGAACCAAGCCCAAAAGGTGGCGAGTAGATGTCAATGGACCGTGGCGAATTACCTTCGAATGGCAAGACGGCGAGGCGGGCAAGGTCGATCTCGTCCAAGACCATTAAACCGAAGCAGAACCGTCGCCCCACCCATCCAGGCGAGGTTCTGCGGGATATCGTGCTATCGGAGATTGGTTTATCTGTAAGCGAAGCCGCTCGTCAGATAGGTGTATCGCGACAGATGCTGCATGCCATTCTCGCTGGTAAAGCGTCGATTTCCGCCGAAATGGCGCTACGTCTGGGCCGGTTCTGCGGCAACGGCCCGGCGCTGTGGCTCAACATGCAGCAAGCCTTCGACCTATGGCAGGCCAAAGTCGATATGGGCTCTAAACTGGACGAAATCCCAGTCCACCTCCCCAAAACAGCAGCAGTTGCTGCAGAGTAACCCATCCCGCACGGACAGGCTTGGCCTCCATAGAAGAGCTCGGGATGGGGACTGCTAGAGGTAGCTGGTGGATTTTACTTCGTCCCGAACATACGGTCGCCGGCATCGCCCAGACCGGGGATGATGTAGCCATGCTCGTTGAGGTGGTCGTCGATGGCCGCGGTCCATACCGGCACATCGGGGCAGGCGGTGGTGAAATGCTCGATCCCGGCGGGGGCCGCCAGAAGGCACATCAGGCGCAGATTGGTAACGCCACGGCCTTTGAGTTTCTCGACCGCCGCAACGGCAGAATTGCCGGTGGCAAGCATCGGGTCCATCACGATGACCAGACGGTCGGCGATGTCCTCGGGGGCCTTGAAGTAATATTCAACGCTTTGCAGGGTTTCGGGGTCGCGATAAAGCCCGATATGGGCAACGCGGGCCGAGGGAACCAGATCCAGCATGCCATCCAGAAAGGCCATGCCAGCGCGCAGGATCGGCGCGAAAACCAGCTTTTTGCCCTGAATGACCGGCGCCATGGTCTTGGTCAGCGGGGTCTCGATCTCGATCAGCTCGGTGGGCAGATCGCGGGTGATCTCGTAACAGATCAGCATGCCGACTTCGTTGAGCAGCTCGCGGAACTGTTTGGTGCTGGTTTCCTTTCGTCGCATCAGCGTCAACTTATGCTGCACGAGAGGATGATTAACGACTGTTACGCCCTGCATGACCCATGTCTCCACCGACTTGCCGCGCGGCCACCCGCCAGCGTCTTTGCCCCCGTAGCGCGAACGCTGGCAAAAGAAAAGCCGGATACGGCAAAATGGCACGCAAAAAAAAGGCGCCGGTTGCCCGGCGCCAGTTCGACCGCACTGTAAAAAACGCTTTAAAGCCGTCAGAACTTCAGGCGGAAACCAATCCGGACCTGCCGCCCCGTCGCTGCATAGTTGGTGATGGCCGAAGCCCCCAGATTTTTATAGGCGTAGCGCTTGTCCGTCTGATTGGTCAGGTTAAGCGCATCAATACGCAGCTGCATATTCTCGGTCAGATCATAGGTTTCAGACGTATCCACATTCAACGTGGAGTCGCTGTAGACAAAATCGTTCATGATCGGAGAATCGGTGTAGCCCGGATCCTTGCTGCCACTGGTAATCGGATAGCTCGACACGTATTTGCTGCGATAGGCCAGCGAGATACGACCAGACCAGTTATGGTCCCGCCAGTCTTTACCATCATAATACAGAGTGAAGTTGAACGAGCTGGGGGATGCCCCGGACCACGGGCCATCGCCGGTCACCAGCGGACTGGTATTGATGATGTAATGCTGGCGCGAATGGATCAGCGTATAATTGGCATTGATGCCAAGCCCGTCAAACGGATGAGGCAGGAACGACAATTGCTGCTGATAGGTGAACTCCAGACCATTCAGAACACCGCCGGGACCATTGCGATATTGTGTAACGTCGATATCGCCATCGCCTTCAATATACGAAATCTGTCCCGACACCGTTACCGCATTGGTGGTGGTAACCGTATTGGTTAGCGCACTTTCCAGTGCCGCGATAGACTGAGCCGAGAAGACCTCGCTGAACTTCTTGGTCGCGACCGTCTGCTGCGGAACATCTTTGATGAACTTGGTAAAGGCCGCGATAGAAAATACGGAACCGCGCGCAAAATACCATTCGTAGCCAAGATCGACAGTCGTACCGCTATACGGTTTCAGATACGGATTGCCCATCGTCACCGATGCGTTGCCACTCGAAGTATCCGACGGGATGCTGAGCGATGACGTGGTGCTGGGCGACAGGTTGGACAGCCCCGGCCGCGACATAACCTTCGATGCACTGGCACGTAAGATCATTTCATCGGTCAGGAAATAGTTCAGATTGATCGACGGCAGCAGATTATCATAGCTGTTCTTGGCCGATATCTGACTGCCATAGCTTGAATTACCGGTTGAATCGATATGCGTGGTGACATAACGCAGACCAACATCCCCACGGAATTCCCGTCCCAAAATTGTAATGTCGCGGAAATTCAGCTGCGTATAATAGGACTTGTCATGTTCCCCGATATTATAGGTCTGACCAGACTGTGTTGTGGACGCGTAACTGTTCAAATTGGAAATGGTGAAGTCGCCATAATCGGTCACGCAGTTACAGTCGAGCTGGAAGAACTTACGCATCTTCGACAGATCCGGCACGAACATCTTAGTCGGGGTGCCACTGGGAACATTAAGCCCGGCACCGAAACCGACGGTCTTCCCCAGACTTGCAACCGTAACCGAACTGTCGATTTCACCCAGTGCCGGGTTATAGGTATCCTTCACGACACGGGCAAAATAGGTCGTATCAAATTCATAAATCCGCCCCGAGAAGCCCGCTTTCAACTGGAACTGGTCATTGAAGTCGTATGATACGTTGGCCTTCAGTGCACGGAACTTGTTGTTGGTCAGATAAAGGTAACGCCGCAGTGCGGAATAGCCTTTGACGAAACTCCAGTTACTGGGGTTGCTGACATCAAAACCATAACTGATCGACGGCATATCCCCGTCAGCGGTCGCATCATAGATAAAGCAATCGGTACATTCCCCGGTACTGTCATCATAGGTGCCAGAATCCAGATTGTTGAATTCTGCCAAGTAACCGCCCTGACGGTTACGCGATACCGACATGCCAGCCATAATATCGAAGTGAAGTTTGTCGGTAAAATCGCGGTTGGCGGAAATGGTCCCTTGCTCGAACTGCGTTGTATAGAAAACCTGATCGGCACGGGAACTGGAATCCATATTGGCGACTTCAAGATAGGTCGTCTGATTATTCTCGACCGTTGCCGCCGCAATTTTCATGGCAGGCTTGCCGACAAAGCTGATGAGCTTGGAAAAGGCACCATTAAGGATAGAAGCTTTTTGCGCCGTCGTGGTCGCAGAACTTAAACCCGCCGTATAATAGTCATAGGCTGTTGAACTTTTGGCATAGGAGCAGACAACCTTAGCCGAAGTCGAGCTGCCATTGTTGGCCGTGCAGGACAATGCGCTATTTTTGGAATAGGCCGTGGACAGCGCCGTAGCATACGCTGAAACCTGAGTAGCCGTAGAGCTGGCTGTCAGATCCGCAGGCACCGCCGCCATCTGGGCTGACGTGTTATTACGATTAAGACCAATGCCACTGACCTGATAATTGGTCGAATCCTGATAGGTGCTCGAAAAGACCGCATCGAAGGTGATTAACGTCTTATCGTCGACCTGCCACTGCACCGCACCGGTCAGACCAACCCGGGTCTGGTACAGATCGCGTGTGTTCAGTGTCGGCAATCCCGGGATAAGCGTCAGGGGCGCAGAGCCAGACCAGGTGCTGCTGCTGATGGATTTGGCCGTTTTGGCGGTATATTTTCCGTTGTAATTATAAGTGTTCAGATAACCGCGGTTACCCTGCGTAATGGTCTCATATGCATCAGAATTTGAACCGGAAAGCGCGGCGCAATAGGTCGAATTGGCAATATTGTAATTTGGAATGACGCCGTCGTAGCCATTCGCTTCCGTACCTCCGGAGCAGGATGTGCCAGTCGGGGCCGAAAACCCAGCGCGGGATACAACGGACCCCGAAGCCGGCACCGTTGTTCCGGCAAAGGTGCCGGAGCGGTACAGATAGTCGCTGGCTGACGGACTGCGGCCATAGTTGGACAGCTCCTGATGGCGCATATTATAGGCCACCGACCCCAGCACACCCAGCCTGCCCCCCATAAACGTATGTGAAACAAGCCCCGTGATGCGGGGATTAAAGGGCTTACCCAGCTCATACC
>JBAVPS010000490.1:0-2159 GCA_049693315.1 Rhizomicrobium sp.
GGTCTGTCATTCTTGTGTGTGTGAAGCGTTTACCGCGCGGCACTGTTTCACATTGGGCTGAGCTGCGCCAGAGCCTCCCCAATACATGCCGGCATGGGGCGTGCATGTTCTGCGGCCCGTAATCGCCGCTGTGGTGGCAAATGCGCGCCGGGATTACTGCGGTTTTGCCGGGCCACGGCCGATCTGTAGGCGGTGGATGGTGGTGGCGATTTCTTCTAAATCCGCCTTGGTCAGATTCAGCGTGGCGGCGGGCAGAAAGCCATCAATCTGGGCCGGGGTGCGTGCGCCGACAATCGCCCCGGTGACGCCCTCAAAAGCCAGCGTCCACGCAATGGCCACCGCGGCAACCGATGTATTGTGCCGTTCAGCAATCGGCTTAAAGCTTTCCGCCAGTTGCAGCCCCTTGGTCAGCTTGTCGCCACGGAAGAAGCTGTTGTGCTTGCGCCAGTCACCCTCGGGCAGGCTGGCCAGGCGTTCCACCGAGAATCGCCCGCTGAGCAGGCCGGACTGCATCGGGCTGTAGACAATCACCCCGGTCTGATGGGTAACGCACCAGGGCAGTTCGGCCCCGGCAAAGCTGCGGCGAAGCGCTGAAAAGGGCGGCTGCACACAGTCAACCGTGCCGAGGCTTTCAGCCTGTTCCAGTTGTTCGACCGAATGGTTGGAAAGCCCGGCGGCGCGAATCTTTCCTTCCTTCTTCAAATCCAGCAGGGTGGACCAATACTCCTCCAGCCCGACATCCTCGGCGGGCCAGTGCATCTGACAGAGGTCAATACGCTCGACGCCCAACCGCTTCAGCGAGGCTTCGACTTCCCGGCGCAGCGATGCGGCGTTACCGATTTTGGCCGGTTCGGCGTGAGGGTTCTTTTCGTCGCCGACGAAACCGGCTTTGGTGAAGACGAAGGGGCGGTCATTGGCCGGTATGTCCGCCAGCGCCTTGCCGACGATCTCCTCGGAATGGCCCAGGCCGTAAACCGCTGCGGTGTCGATCCAGTTGATTCCCGCATCGACCGCGCGGCGGATGGTGGCGATTGACTGCGCATCTTCCTGCCCACCCCAGCCATAGGCCCAATCTGACCCACCGGCCGCCCAGGCCCCAAAACCGATGCGGGTGATCGCGATATCGGTGCGGCCAAGTGGGCGAAGGGGGAGGGTGGTCATGGCAGGACTCCTGTTGTTGGTTCTTTTTAAGCCCTGATGGGGCCCGTTTTGAACCGTCCGTGGCCGGTGGGCGGCGGTTGGCCGCGGGGGCGCGCGCGAGCTTTGGGGGCGCTTTCGGTATTGTAGCATTTCGGCATATACACAATTTGTCGCCGGTTTCGGTTTCATTACCCCCCGCTCAGGCGGCGTTTCGCCTGCTTCCGCCGTTGACAGCGGCAGAGGGCCGCGCCACTTTGCAAGGGCAAAACAGGATGTGTCGATGAAAGACCCGCACGACGTATATATGAACACGCTGGTTCCGATGGTGGTTGAACAGACCAGCCGCGGCGAACGCGCCTATGACATCTATTCGCGCCTTTTGAAGGAGCGGATCATCTTCGTCACCGGTCCGGTGGAAGATTACGGCGCCAGCCTGATTACCGCGCAGTTGCTTTTTCTTGAGGCCGAAAACCCCAAGAAAGAGATTTCGATGTATATCAACTCGCCCGGTGGTGTGGTTTCTGCGGGGCTCGCGATTTACGACACAATGCAATATATCCGCCCGCAGGTTCAGACCCTGTGCGTTGGTCAGGCTTCTTCGGCGGCGTCACTTTTGCTGTGCGCCGGTGCCAAGGGGCAGCGTTTCAGCCTGCCCAATTCGCGGATCATGGTGCATCAGCCTTCGGCCTCTTATTATGGGCAGGCGGCGGATATTGCCCGTCATGCGCAAGAAATTATCAAGCTGAAGCGGCGGTTGAATGATATCTACGCCAAGCACACCGGTCAGCCGGTCGAGGCTATTGAAAAGGCGCTCGATCGCGATACCTATATGACTGCGGAAGAGGCAAAGGCCTTTGGACTGATCGACGAAGTGTTGTCCAAGCGCCCGGATGCCACTGCAAGCGTTTAGGTTTTGTCCGTAACATTGCCGATCGCTTAACAAATCCGCTCAACGTGAAAAGCGCTTAAAATATAGGCGGTTGCCGTATTTTTGACACGTTTGTCGTGCGTTTTTCGGC
>JBAVPS010000491.1:0-12500 GCA_049693315.1 Rhizomicrobium sp.
CCGACAAAGGTAAGCTGACGCCCAAGGCTAAAAAAGGTGCCGATAAGGCAGCGACCAGTGAAGCGGTGCAGACCGATGCGCCGGCGACTGAGCAGGAGAAAGCGTAATGGGTCAGAAGGTCAATCCGACCGGTTTGCGACTTGGCATCAATCGCACCTGGGACTCGCGCTGGTACGCCGGCAAAAGAGAATATGGCAAGCTGCTGCAGGAAGACATTAAGATCCGCAGCTACTTGATGGAACGTCTGAAGGCCGCGGGTGTCAGCCGCATCATTATCGAGCGTCCGCACAAAAAGTGCCGTATCTCGCTGCATTCGGCTCGTCCGGGTGTCGTGATCGGTAAAAAGGGTGCCGATATTGAGAAGCTGAAGGCTGAAGTTCAGAGATACACCACCGATGAGGTGCATCTGAACATCGTCGAAGTCCGCAAGCCGGAAATCGATGCCAAGCTGGTCGCTGAGAATATCGCCCAGCAGCTCGAGCGCCGTGTGGCTTTCCGCCGTGTGATGAAGCGCGCCGTTCAGTCGGCGATGCGTCTGGGCGCCCTGGGCATCCGCATCAATTGCGGCGGTCGTTTGGGTGGGGCGGAAATCGCCCGCATGGAATGGTACCGTGAAGGTCGCGTTCCGCTGCATACCCTGCGTGCTGACATCGACTATGGCGTGGCCACCGCGAAGACGACCTATGGCGCCTGTGGCGTTAAGGTCTGGATCTTCAAAGGCGAGATCATGGAACATGATCCGATGGCGGTCGAGAAGCGTCTGGCCGAAAATACGGATCAGAAGCAGTCGCGTCCGCAATCCCCGGCTCACACGCCGGCGCCTGTGGTCTAAAGTTTGAAAGAGTATAGCCATGCTTCAACCGAAACGAACCAAATACCGCAAGCAGCATAAGGGTCGCATTCACGGTGCGGCTAAGGGCGGCACGCAACTGGACTTCGGTGCCTTCGGTCTGAAGGCGCTGGAACCGGAACGTATTACAGCCCGCGAGATCGAGGCGGCACGCCGCGCGATCACCCGCGAGATGAAGCGCGCTGGCCGTGTCTGGATCCGTGTTTTCCCGGACGTGCCGGTATCGAAAAAGCCCGCCGAAGTGCGAATGGGTTCGGGCAAGGGCGCCCCGGAATTTTGGGTTGCCAAGATTAAGCCCGGTCGCATTCTGTTTGAGATCGACGGCGTCGATCTGGTCACCGCCAAAGAGGCGATGCGCCTGGGGGCCGCCAAACTGTCCATTGCGACCAAGTTCGTCGCGCGCGACATAGTGTGAGATGAAGATGGCAGAGAAGAAGACATCGGCTGACACGAAGGCCGCGAAGGCTGCGTCAAAGACGGACGAGTTCCGTGCCAAGACGAATGACGAGCTGATCGAACAGCTGACCAAGCTGAAGAAAGAGCAGTTCAATCTGCGTTTCCAGCGCGCCAACGGCCAGCTTGAAAAGACGAGCCGGATCCGCGTCGTGCGTAAGGAAATCGCGCGTCTTGAAACGGTTTTGACGGAGCAGCGCCGAAAGGCCGTCTGAAGGATAAAAGGATCGAAAAATGCCCAAGCGCGTGCTGCAAGGCGTCGTAGTCAGCGACAAAAATGATAAGACGGTGGTGGTGAAAGTGGAACGCCGCTTCATCCACCCCGTGTTGGGAAAGATCGTGCGTCGGTCGAAGAAGTATCACGCCCATGACGAACAGGGTGAGATCAAGGCCGGTGATGTGGTTCGGATTCGCGAGTGCCCGCCGATTTCCAAGTTGAAGACTTGGGAAGTTGTCGAGCGCGTGACGGGCAAATAAGCCAGCAGGCTGCGGGAGTAGAATACCATGATACAGATGTCCTCCGAGCTTGATGTCGCCGATAATTCCGGCGCGCGTCGCGTGATGTGCATCAAGGTTTTGGGCGGTTCACACCGCCGCTATGCCGACGTCGGCGATACGATCGTTGTCTCGGTCAAGGAAGCCATTCCGCGCGGTCGCGTGAAGAAGGGCGATGTCTGCAAGGCGGTGATCGTGCGCACGGCGTACGGTGTTCGTCGGCAGGACGGTAGCCTGATCCGCTTCGACGGTAACGCCGCGGTTCTGGTTTCGGCTCAGGGCGAGCCGGTTGGTACGCGTATTTTCGGGCCGGTTACCCGTGAATTACGTGCCAAGAACCACATGAAGATTATCTCGTTGGCGCCGGAGGTGCTCTGATGGCTGCGAAAATTAAAAAAGGCGACCAGGTGGTTGTGACCACAGGTCGTGATAAGGGCAAAAAGGGCGAAGTCATTCGTGTGCTGCCGAAGGAAGAGCGCGCGTTTGTCCGAGGCGTTGCCCTGGCGAAGCATCACCAGAAGCAGACCCAGACGGCCCAAGGCGGCATCATCTCTAAGGAAGCCGCGGTGCATTTGTCCAATCTTGCGCATGTAGACCCCAAGTCCGGCGAAGCCACCCGTATCGGCTGGAAGGTGTTGGGCGACGGACGTCGCGTGCGCTATGCGAAGAAGTCCGGTGAGGTCATCGATGTCTGAGGCTGGTAAAGAAAAGAAGGCTCCAAAGGCTGCCGCTGGCGCGCCTAAAGCCGAAAAGAAGGCCAAGAAAGGCGCCGAGAAGGCTGCCGGTACCACTGTAAAGGTGGGTGAGGCTGCTCGTGAGGAAGGCTATGTGCCGCGTTTCAAAAAGCGGTACCTTGAAGTCATCCGTCCGGCCCTGATGGAAGAGTTTGGTTACAAGAACCCACACCAGGTTCCTGAACTGAAGAAGATCGTTCTGAATATCGGTGCGGGCGAAGGTTCGCAGGATACCAAGAAGATCCAGTCGGCTCTTAACGATCTGACGGCAATTGCCGGCCAGAAGGGTGTCATCACCCGTGCGAAGAAGTCGATCTCGACTTTCAAGATCACTGAAGGCCGCCCGGTGGGCGTCAAAGTGACCTTGCGCAAAGAGCGGATGTACGAATTCCTCGACCGCCTGATCACTACGGCCCTGCCGCGCGTGCGCGACTTCCGTGGCGTTAACGGCAAGAGCTTTGATGGCCGTGGCAACTATGCCATGGGTCTGAAAGAGCACATCGTCTTCCTCGAAATCGATTACGACAGAACGGAAAACGTGTGGGGTATGGATATCATCATCAACACGTCTGCGAAGACCGATGCAGAAGCGATGTCGCTTCTCAAAGGCTTCCAGTTCCCGTTCGTCAACTAAGGGTGAAGCGTTATGGCGAAACTGTCGCAGATCAACCGTAATGCCAAGCGCGAGAAGATGGTGGCGCAGTTTGCTACCAAGCGTGCGGCGTTGAAAGCCACTGCTGAAGACTTGAGCGTGCCGCCTGAAGAGCGTTTCGCCGCCCGTCTTAAGCTGGCCAAGCTGCCGCGTAATTCCGCCAAGGTGCGTATCAAGCACCGTTGCGGTATGACGGGGCGTTCCAAAGGCTTTTATCGTAAGCTTAAGCTGTCGCGTATTGCGCTGCGTGAGCTCGCGAATTTCGGACAGATCCCTGGCATGACCAAGGCGAGCTGGTAAGGAGAAACGGGAATATGGCGGTCACCGATCCCATTGGCGATCTTCTGACGCGTATCAGAAACGGTCAGCTTCGCGGCATGACAAAGATTAAATCACCGTCGTCGCATTTGCGCACGACCCTCCTAGACGTGCTTGCAGCCGAAGGCTACATCCGCGGCTATGCCGAGGTTGAATTCAAGACGGGGATTAAGGAGCTCGAAATCGAGCTCAAATATCACGAAGGCCGTCCGGTCATTCGCGAAATCAAGCGGGTGTCGACGCCCGGCCGTCGTGTCTACGCGTCGGTCAAAGAGCTTAAACCCCACCGTCAGGGCCTGGGTGTATCGATTGTCTCCACGCCGCAGGGCGTTATGACCGATATCACCGCTCGCGAAAAGAACGTCGGCGGCGAAGTTCTTTGCCAGGTGTTTTAGGAGAGAAGCATGTCTCGTATCGGCAAGAAGCCGGTTCCTGTGCCGCAGGGCGTTACCGCCTCTGTCGACGGCAAGTCCGTCAAGGTCAAGGGACCGAAAGGCGAGCTTAAAGTCACGCTGGTCGAGGAAGTGGATGCTTCGATCGACGAACACGGCATTACCCTCACCCCGCGCGACGGCATGGAGCGGGCTGACCAGATGTGGGGTTTATCCCGCACCCTGGTCAACAACCTGGTACATGGCGTTACACACGGCTTCGAACAGAAGCTGGAAATTCAGGGCGTCGGCTATCGCGCCGCAGTCCAGGGCAAGAACCTGAACCTGCAGCTCGGCTTCAGTCACGATGTCGTCTATCCGATCCCCGAAGGGATCGCGATTACGGCAGAGAAGCCGACGATGCTGACGGTTGCTGGCATCGACAAACAGTTGGTCGGTCAGGTTGCCGCGGAGATCCGCAGCTATCGTCCGCCGGAGCCCTATAAGGGCAAGGGTGTGCGGTATGCGGGCGAGTATGTCCGCCGCAAGGAAGGCAAGAAGAAATAGCCATGTCGAACAAACTTTTCGAACGCCGTCGTCAGCGCGAACGTCATCGCATCAAGACGCACAACAATGGCCGTCTACGTCTGTCGGTCTATCGCTCGGGTCGGCACATGTATGTGCAGGTCATCGACGATATCGCTGGCGTGACGCTGGCTTCCGCCTCGACCAACGAGAAAGAAGCCAAGCTCACCAAGTCGTGGAACGTCGAAGCGGCCATCGTGGTCGGTAAGAAGATCGCGGAACGCGCTATCGCCAAGGGTGTCAAGCAGGTTGTCTTCGACCGTGGCGGTTACATTTATCATGGGCGCGTCAAGGCGCTCGCCGATGCCGCTCGCGAAGGCGGTTTGGAATTTTAAGAAGGGATACGGCTCGTGGCGCGTGAAGGCAGAGAACGCGGCGATCGCGAAGAGCGTGACAGCGAATTCGTCGATAAGCTGGTGCACATCAACCGTGTAGCCAAGGTTGTGAAGGGTGGCCGTCGTTTCGGTTTTGCCGCCCTGGTGGTGGTAGGTGATCAGCGTGGCCGGGTCGGTTTCGGCCACGGTAAGGCGCGCGAAGTTCCTGAAGCCATTCGTAAGGCGACGGAAGCGGCCAAGCGGGCGCTGATCCGCGTGCCGCTGAAGGATGGTCGTACGCTGCATCACGAAATCCGCGGCCATCACGGCGCTGGTAAGGTTGTGCTGCGTCCGGCTCCGGCTGGTACCGGCATCATCGCTGGCGGCCCGATGCGCGCGATTTTTGAAGCGTTGGGGGTTGGCGACGTGGTTTCCAAGTCGTTGGGTACTTCCAATCCGTACAACATGGTGCGGGCGACCTTCGACGCGCTGAAGAACCAGCAGTCGCCGCGTTTGGTGGCACAGCGCCGTGGCCGTTCTGTGGCTGAGATTGTCTCTCGCCGCGAAACGACCAAGACGGCCGAACCGACGGCATAAGGGATCCTACGATGGCTGAGAACAAAAAGACCGTGACCGTCCGTCAGACCCGCAGCGCCAATCGCAAGCCTAAGGAACAGGAAGCGACGTTGAAGGGGCTGGGGCTCGGCAAGATCGGTCGTACCCGCACTCTCGAAGATACTCCGGCGGTGCGCGGCATGATCCGTGCGGTGGCCCACCTGCTGGAAATCGTCGAAGACAAGAAATAACGCCTGGATGGCCGGTGTGCCCCGTAAGGGCTTTTAAAAAGCATACCGGCCTGTCCTGACGAGGAGAGAAGAAATGAAACTCAACGAAATCCGCAACAATCCCGGCGCGCACACGCGCAAGACCAAGGTCGGTCGCGGGTCTTCGTCGGGCTTGGGTAAAACCTCCGGGCGCGGCGTCAAGGGCGCCAAGGCGCGTACCGGCAACGCGGTGTATGGCTTTGAAGGCGGCCAGATGCCGCTGCATATGCGTTTGCCGAAGCGCGGCTTCAACAACATTTTTGCCAAGAATTTTGCCGAGGTGAATGTCGGCGCCTTGCAGAAGGCGGTTGACGAAAAGAAGCTTGATGCTTCTGCCAAGGTTGACGTGCCCGCGCTGCAGAAGGCCGGTCTGGTGAACAAGCCGCTGGATGGCGTTCGTCTGCTCGGCGACGGCGTTCTGACGGTTAAGCTGGAAATCGAAGTGGCCGGCGCGTCCGCCCCCGCGATTGCTGCGGTCGAAAAGGCCGGTGGTTCTGTCGTGACGACCTACAAGAAGAAGGTCAACATGAACAAGAACGGTCAGCCGGGTAAGAAGGCCGTGCGTCGGGTTAAGGCTGCTGAGAAGAAAGCCGCTCGCGCAGCAGCAGTATAACAGGTTCCTCTTAAGGCGATGGGCCATGTGCCATGTGCACTGGCCCCTTTGCCGTCTTACGAGGCCGGCGATAACGATCATGCCGGGTCAGGAGTAAAATAATGCCGTCAGCAGCAGAACAACTGGCTTCCAATTTCAATTTCAAGTCTTTGGGTAAAGCCAAGGAGCTGCGGCAGCGTTTGCTGTTTACGCTTGGCGCGCTGATCGTGGCGCGTCTGGGCACCTATATTCCGATGCCGGGCATCAATCCGGCCGCCATGGCCCAGTTCATCAATTCGCAGGCCGGCGGTCTTCTGGATGTCTTCAATACGCTGGCTGGCGGTGCCGTGCAGCGTATGGCGATTTTCGCCCTCGGTATCATGCCGTACATCTCCGCCTCGATCATCATGCAGTTGATGACCAGCGTTATTCCCAGTCTGGAAACGCTGAAGAAAGAAGGCGAAGCCGGTCGCAAGACCATTAATCAGTATACCCGCTATCTCACGGTTGTTCTGGCTGCGGTGCAGGCCTTTGGTATTGCCATTGGTCTGGAGCATACCTCGAATATCGTGATCGAGCCGGGCATGTTCTTTCGCCTGACCGCGGTCGTTACGCTGACAGGCGGCACCATCCTTCTGATGTGGATCGGTGAGCAGATTACCAGCCGTGGCGTTGGTAACGGTATTTCGCTGATCATCTTCGCCGGTATCGTGGCGCGGTTTCCGCAGATCCTGGGGCAGGGGCTTGAAGGGGTGCGCACGGGCGCCGTCAATCCGCTGCTGTTCATTCTGGCGCTGATTGGTGCCGTGGTCCTGGTCTGCTTCATCGTCTATTTCGAGCGGGCGCAGCGCCGGCTTCTGGTGCAGTATCCAAAGCGACAGGTCGGCCAGAAGATGTTCGGTGGCGAATCTTCGCATCTGCCGCTGAAGCTCAACATGTCGGGCGTTATCCCGCCGATCTTTGCCTCGTCCATTCTGCTGATGCCGTCGACGGTTGCTTCGTTCAACGCAGCGAACATGCCCGACTGGCTGCAGACCATCATCATCTATTTAAGCCCGGGGCACCCGCTGTACCTGACGCTGTATGGGCTGATGATCCTGTTCTTTGCCTTCTTCTACACCTCGATCGTCTTCAATCCGGAAGAAACCGCCGAGAATCTGAAGAAGTATGGCGGCTTCATTCCCGGTATTCGTCCGGGTAAGAAGACCGGCGAATATATCGATTACGTTCTGACCCGTATCACCCTGGTGGGTGCGCTCTATCTCTGCCTCGTTTGTCTGATCCCGGAATATCTGCGTTCGGATATTTCTTTCGCCTTGGGCGGCACCTCGATCCTGATCGTCGTCAGTGTGACCATGGATACGGTGGCGCAGATCCAGAGCCATCTGATCGCGCAGCAATATGAGGGCCTGATCAAGAAGGCTAAATTGCGGGGAGCACGTCGTTGAATATCATTGTTTTCGGGCCGCCCGGATCGGGCAAAGGTACGCAGGCCAAGATTCTGCAGGCCGAAAGAAATTTACCCCAGCTGTCCACCGGGGACATGCTGCGCGCCGCGATCGCGGCCGGGACTGAGCTTGGCCTGAAGTGTAAATCGATCATGGCTGCCGGGAATCTGGTTCCTGACGAGGTTGTCGTTGGGATCATCGCCGACCGTTATGACCAGACGGATTGCGCCCATGGCGCGGTATTCGACGGTTTTCCCCGCACCATCCCACAGGCCGAAGCGTTGGACGCAATGCTGACAGCCCGTGGCCGCCAGATCGATCTGGTGATTGAGCTTAAAGTTAACGATTCGGTCCTGATCGGCCGGGTGGAACAGCGGATCAAGGAAAGCGGCGGGATTGCCCGCGCCGATGACAACCCTGAGACGTTAAAACAGCGCTTGGGTGTGTACTACAAAAACACAGCGCCGCTGCTGGAGTATTACCAGGGCCAGGGCAAATTGGTGACGGTGGATGGGATGGCCGCGATCGAAGCGGTTACCAAAGCCATCGCTGCCGAGGTCGAAAAGGCTAAAGGTAAGGAGTTGGCGGCTTAAAAGGCCAAAAGTCGGGTGTTGACTGGGACTACTGTAATCATATAATCCCAGCCCCCGTGCTGAAATTGGCTTTCGCCGCTTCGGCAGGCATTTGCTTATGCCGAACAAGGTGAGTTGAACAGTTCGAATTGGGCCAGCTGAAAAGCTGATAGAATTTAGCGGAGACACTCGTGGCACGTATCGCCGGCGTTAACATTCCTACTCAGAAGCGGGTCGAGATCGGCCTGCGCTATATCCATGGCATTGGCCCGTCGAAGGCCAAAGAGATCTGTGAAAAGATCGGCATCTCGATTGAGCGTCGCGTCAGCGACCTCAGCGAATCCGAACTGATCCAGATCCGCGAGATCATCGATCGCGACTATATGGTCGAAGGCGATCTGCGCCGTGAAGTGGCCATGAACATCAAACGTTTGATGGACCTGGGCTGCTATCGTGGCCTGCGCCATCGCAAAGGGCTGCCGGTTCACGGCCAGCGCACCCATACCAACGCTCGCACGCGCAAAGGCCCTGCCAAAGCGATTGCCGGCAAGAAGAAAGTGACGAAGTAATCCCATGGCACCCTCGGATAAGAAACCCGCGGCACGCACGCGCAAAAAAGAGAAGAAGAACATTGCTGTTGGCGTGGCCCATGTTGCTGCGACCTTCAACAATACCATCATCACCATAGCGGACACCGCCGGGAATGCGATTTCCTGGTCGTCGGCTGGCACGATGGGCTTCAAAGGCTCGCGCAAGTCGACCCCGTATGCGGCGCAGGTTGCCGCCGAAGATGCCGGTAAGAAGGCGATGGATCAGGGTATGCGTACTCTGGAAGTCGAGGTTTCTGGTCCGGGTTCGGGGCGTGAATCCGCGCTGCGTGCGTTGCAGACTGTCGGGCTGACGGTAACGTCGATCCGCGATGTTACGCCGATCCCGCACAATGGCTGCCGCCCGCCCAAGCGTCGCCGCGTCTAAGTCCATTCTTGTTGTTTCGGAAATAACGCGTACCCGTCGCACGAAATGGGCGTGGTCCGACACGTCCGGGAAACGATGAGGAAAAATGTTTCAAAAGAACTGGCAAGAACTGATTAAGCCGCAGAAACTCCGTATTGAGCCCAATCCGGAGAATGCGAATGTCGCCACGATCATCGCCGAGCCGCTCGAACGCGGTTTCGGTCTGACGCTGGGTAATGCGTTGCGCCGTGTTTTGTTGTCTTCGCTGCAGGGCGCAGCCATCACCTCGATTCAGATCGAAGGCGTGCTGCACGAGTTCTCCTCGATTGCAGGCGTTCGTGAAGACGTCACCGACATCGTGCTCAACGTCAAGCAGGTTGCGCTGCGCATGCATGCTGAAGGGCCCAAGCGCCTTTCATTGCGCGCCACCGGCCCCGGCGAAATCACGGCCGGCCAGATCCAGGCGAATGCGGATATCGAAATCCTCAATCCCGATCTGGTGATCTGCACGCTGGACAGCAATGCTGAACTGCGCATGGAACTGACGGTCAGCACCGGTAAGGGTTATGTTGCGTCTGATCGCAATCGCCCGGAAGATGCCCCCATCGGTCTGATGGCGGTGGATTCGGTGTTCACGCCGATCAAGAAAGTCTCTTACAAGGTTGAGAACACCCGCGAGGGCCAGATTCTCGACTATGATAAGCTGACGATGGTGGTCGAGACCAATGGTGGTGTCACCGCAGAGAACGCTGTGGCCTATGCCGCGCGCATTCTGCAGGATCAGCTTCAGGTCTTCATCAACTTCGAAGAGCCGCGCGAGCGGGTTGCCGAAGAGACCAAGCCGGATCTTTCCTTTAATCCGGTGCTGCTCAAGAAGGTTGACGAACTCGAACTTTCGGTGCGTTCAGCCAACTGCCTCAAGAACGACAACATCGTCTATATCGGCGATCTCATTCAGAAGACTGAAGCGGAAATGCTGCGTACGCCGAATTTCGGCCGCAAGTCGCTGAACGAGATTAAAGCCGTTCTGGCCGAGATGGGGCTGCACTTGGGTATGGATGTGGCGGGTTGGCCGCCAGAGAATATCGAAGACCTCGCCAAGAGGTATGAGGATCAGTATTAATATCTTGCCGGGGTCCGATGGGTACATCGGCGCCTGGTTGTGACGAGGAATAGATAGTATGCGCCATCGTAATGCCGGCCGTAAACTCGGCGTCAAATCGCAACATCGTGTCGCCATGTTTGCCAATATGGCCGCGGCGCTGATCAAGCACGAACAGATCATAACCACTCTGCCCAAGGCCAAGGCCCTGCGTCCGGTGGTCGAGAAGCTGGTGACCCTGTCGCGTCGTGGGGCAGACAATCTGCACGCCCGCCGCCAGGCGCTGTCGACCGTGCGTGACCTGACCCAGGTCAAGAAGCTGTTCGACGTACTCGGCCCGCGTTACAACGGCCGCCCCGGTGGTTACACCCGCGTGCTGCACGCTGGTTTCCGTCATGGCGACCATGCCGCGATGGCGATCATCGAGTTCATTGATCGTGATCCGGAAGCCAAGGGCAAGGATTCAGGGTTGGTCGAAGTGGCCGATACCGAAGAAGCTCAGGCTTAAGCCTTGCTGCATAAAAATCAGCTGCAAGGTTGATTTTCGGCTCGCGCCGCAAAGATAATGGGGGTGGTTCCTTTTGGGGACCGCCCCCTTTTTCGTTTTCCGCCTGTAACCGGCCCTTATCGCTTGAGAAGGTGCATCATGGAGCTGAGGACGTTCATGTCGAAATACCGTATTCCCTTATTTCTTCTGGCCGGTGTACTGGTCGGTGGCATTGGTTATGCCGTGGGCTCCGGCCATTCAGACGCGCCGCTGCCCGAATCGACGCTGCAGCCCGAAGTCACCGGCAAGATGCCCCAGTCGATGGGGCAGGTGCAGCTGACCTTTGCCCCCGTCGTGCGGCGCGTCACCCCTGCCGTGGTTAACGTCTATTCCAAGACGGTGGTGCGCGAGCAGGCCAACCCCTTCTTCGCCGATCCGTTCTTTCAGCAGTTCTTCGGTAACCCCGGCCAGCGCCAGCGGGTGCAACAGTCGCTGGGCTCGGGCGTCATCGTGCGGGCCGATGGCCTGATTCTGACCAATAACCATGTGGTGCAGGGCGGTCAGGATATTGTCGTCGCCTTGTCGGACAAGCGCGAGTTCAAGGCTAAGGTGGTGCTGTCTGACCCGCGCACCGATCTGGCCGTGCTGAAAATTGACACCAAGGAACGTCTGCCAGTGGTCGAATTTGCCAATTCCGACCGGGTGCAGGTCGGCGATCTGGTGCTGGCCATCGGTGATCCGTTTGGCGTCGGCCAGACCGTGACGATGGGAATCGTTTCGGCACTGGCCCGGACCGAGGTTTCGGCCTCCAACTATCAGTTCTTCATCCAGACCGATGCGGCGATCAATCCGGGCAATTCCGGCGGCGCGCTGGTCGATGCCAATGGCCGTCTGGTCGGTATCAACACGGCGATCTATTCACGCTCGGGCGGCAATATCGGCATCGGCTTTGCGATTCCGTCCAATATGGCGCGCAAGGTGGTCGAGGGTGTCGCTTCTGGCGGCGTCAAGATGCCGTGGATGGGCGTGGATGGTCAGGCGGTGACGTCCGAGCTGATGGGCAGTGTCGGCCTGTCACGCCCCTCCGGTGTGCTTTTGAAAAGCGTTTACCCCGGCAGCCCCGCTGACGAGGCCGGAATCCATGCCGGTGACGTGATCCTGAGCGTTGACGGGACCGCGGTCGATGACATCCAGTCACTGAACTATCGCGTGGCGACCCGCCGCCCCGGTGACAAGATCGCCGTCCGGGTGGCAAGCGATGGCAAGGTGCGTGATGTGACGGTGCGCCTTGACCTGCCGCCGGAGAAACCGGCGCGTGATCCCCAGACCATTGCCGGGCGTAATCCGGTGACCGGGGCAAGGGTCGAGAACCTGTCCCCCGCTGTGGCCACCGATCTGCAAATGGATCTGTTGGCCAAAGGCGTGGTGGTAACCGATGTGCCGCAAGGCTCCATCGCCGCCCGGTATGGCTTCCAGCCCGGCGACATCGTGCGCAGCGTCAATGGCAAGACGGTCGATTCCACCAGTGAACTGAAAAGCCTGCTTGAGACCGAGGGCTGGCTTATCCTCGTCGATCGTGGCGGCCAGCGCATGACGTTGCGCGTCGGCAGATAATCGGGCAAATCCCAGATAAAAAGGGCGGCACATACCGCCCTTTTTGTTTCGCCCCACACGCATGCTTCGACAAGCTCAGCATGAGGTAGGGGGGGGCTTGCCAAAAGCCCCTCATCGGCGAGCCCGCCCGAAGGA